>CAYLMS010000235.1:0-3518 GCA_964384455.1 uncultured Microbacterium sp.
TGTCGTCGGCGACGGCCGACAGCGCGGCGCGACGGGCGTCGGAGGGCACCGGCCTGGCCGTGGCATCCCATGCGGCGAGCGACGTCACGCTGGTGAACAGCGGCAGCACGCTGCGCCCGTCGGGGGCGGCGACCTTCACGATCGACAGCTCCTGCGTCTTGTCCACCGGCAGTCCGTAGGGGCCGAGCTCGGGTTCGTCGAGCCCGCCCGCGTTTCCGGTCGCGGCGACCAGCGGTGCGAGCACGCGCGCCGAGCGCAGCGCGTCGATCACGGCGACCTGGTCGCCTGCCCCCGCGCGGAAGTCGGTGATCGCCTGCAGCAGCGCGGGGTCGGCCGCGCCGTCGTCGCCTGCATACGGGTGCTCGGCGAAGCTGCGCCCCGCCCAAGGCACCCCGGCCGAGTCAGCGTGATTGCAGGGGTCAGCGGGTTGCGACATCCAACGCCTCGGTGAGGGTGAACGCGCGCGCATAGAGCGCCTTGCCTACGATGGCACCTTCCACGCCGCGCGGCACGAGGGCGCGCAGCGCAGCGATGTCGTCGAGCACGGCGATGCCGCCGGACGCCACGACGGGCCGCGTCGTGCGGGCGGTCACCTCGCGCAGCAGGTCGAGGTTGGGGCCGCGCAACGTGCCGTCCTTGGTGACGTCGGTGACCACGTAGCGCGCACAGCCGGCATCCTCGAGTCGTTGCAGCACCGTCCACAGATCGCCGCCGTCGCGGGTCCATCCGCGGGCGGCGAGCGTGGTGCCGCGCACGTCGAGTCCCACCGCGATCGCCTCGCCGTGGCGTGCGATCGCCCCGGCCGCCCACTCCGGGTTCTCCAGTGCGGCGGTTCCGAGGTTGATCCGCGCAGCGCCCGATTCCAGCGCCGCGTGCAGCGACGCGTCGTCGCGGATGCCGCCGGACAGTTCCACCCGCACACCCTTGACGTGCGAGATCACGCGGCGCAGCACCGCGGCGTTGCTGCCGCGGCCGAACGCTGCGTCGAGGTCGACGAGGTGGATCCACTCCGCCCCCTGGCTCGCCCATTCCGCGGCCGCGTCGACCGGGTCGCCGTAGCTGGTCTCGCTGCCGGCCTCCCCCTGGGTGAGCCGCACGGCTTTTCCGCCGGAGACATCGACGGCGGGCAGCAGGACGAGTGCGGGGGTTGCGGTGAGATCGCTCATGAGGCTTCCGGAGTGGCGGGGGATGCGGCGGTGCGCCGAGGTCACAGGCTAGCCGCGTCGAGCCCGTCGATCCAATTGCGCAGCAGCCGGATGCCGGCGGGGCCCGACTTCTCGGGGTGGAACTGCGTGGCGGCCAACGGCCCGTTCTCGACGGCGGCCAGGAACCGGCCGCCGTAGTCGCACCACGTCAGCACCGGGGGCGGGAAGGGCGGCGCTGTGTCGAGCTGCCACGAGCGTGCGGCGAACGAGTGCACGAAGTAGAACCGCTCGTGCTCGATGCCGCGGAACAGCACCGAACCCTCCCCCGCGCTCACCGTGTTCCACCCCATGTGCGGCAGCACCGGGGCATCGAGTTCGGTCACCGCACCCGGCCACTGGCCGAGGCCCTCGTCACCGTCGCCGCGCTCGACACCGCGGTCGAACAGCACCTGCATGCCGACGCACACGCCGAGCACCGGTCGCCCGCCGGCGAGCCGACGGTCGATCAGTTCGTCGCCGCGGCAGGCGCGCAGCGCGCGCATGACGGCGGCGAAGGCGCCGACCCCCGGCACGAGCAGTCCGTCCGCGTCGAGCACCAGCGCAGGATCCGCGCTCAGCCGCGCGTCGGCGCCGACCGCATCGAGCGCCTGGACCGCCGAGTGCACATTGCCCGAGCCGTAGTCGAGCACCGCGACGAGCGGCCTGCGCGTCACAGGGCGCCCTTCGTGCTGGGCACCCCGTGCACAAGCGGGTCGAACGCCTTGGCCTGGCGGAACGCGCGCGCGAAGGCCTTGAACTGCGCCTCGGCGATGTGGTGCGGATCGCGCCCGCCGAGCAACGTGACGTGCACGGTGAGGCCCGCGTGGAATGCGATGGCCTCGAAGGCGTGCCGCACCAGCGACCCGGTGAAGTGGCCGCCGATCAGGTGGTGCTCGAATCCGGCCGGCTCGCCCGAGTGCACCAGGTAGGGCCGGCCCGAGATGTCGACCACGGCCTGCGCGAGCGCTTCGTCGAGCGGCACCAGCGCGTCGCCGTAGCGCGCGATGCCGCTCTTGTCGCCGAGCGCCTCGCCGATCGCCTGCCCCAGCACGATCGCCGTGTCCTCCACGGTGTGGTGCACGTCGATCTCGGTGTCGCCGGAGGCGCGCACGGTGAGGTCGGTGAGCGAGTGCTTCGCGAAGGCGGTGAGCAGATGGTCGAAGAACGGCACCGTCGTGTCGATGTGGCTGCTGCCGGTGCCGTCGAGGTCGAGCCGCAGCTCGACTGTCGACTCGCTGGTGGCGCGACGACGGGTGGCGGTGCGGGCGCTCGTCATGCCCGCGATTCTATCGACGCGAGCGCGTCGAGGAACGCGGTGGTCTCGTCTTCGGTGCCGGCGCTCACGCGCAGATGACCGGGGATGCCGACATCGCGCACGAGAACTCCACGATCGCGCAGTGCGCGCCACACGGCGCCCGGATCGGACACGCCGCCGAACAGCACGAAGTTCGTCCACGACTCGTACGGGTGGTAGCCGAGCGCATCGAGCGTGGCCGACATCCGGTCGCGCTGCGCGACGATGTCGTCGACACTGCGCAGCACCAGATCGGCGTGCCGCAGCGCCGCGGTGGCGGCGGCCTGGGTGAGCGCGCCGAGGTGGTAGGGCAGGCGCACCAGGCGCAGCGCGTCGACCACGGCCGGGTCGGCGGCGAGATAGCCCACCCGGGCGCCGGCGAACGCGAACGCCTTGCTCATCGTGCGCACCACCGCGAGTCGAGGGCGGCCGGGCAGCAGGGTGAGCGCCGAGCGTGCCTCGCGCGGCGCGAACTCCTGGTACGCCTCGTCGACGACGACGACGCCGCGGGTCGATGCGTAGACTGCCTCGATCACCTCGATCGGCAGCGGCGTGCCGGTGGGGTTGTTGGGCGAGCACAGGAAGACGACATCCGGATCGGCCACGGCCACCTGCGCGGCCGCATCGTCGGCGGTGAGCGTGAAGTCATGCCCGCGGGTGCCGGCGAGCCAGCGAGCGCCAGTGCCCTGAGAGAGCAGTGGGTACATCGAATAGGTGGGCGCGAACCCGAACGCCGTGCGACCGGGGCCCGCGAACGCCTGCAACAGGTTCTGCAGCACCTCGTTAGAACCGTTGCCCGCCCACACCTGCTCTACGGTCAGGCCGTGACCGAGATACCCGGCGAGCGCCTGGCGCAGCGCGACGAACTCCCGATCGGGATAGCGGTTGATGTCGCGCAGCGCGAGGGCGGTGGCGTCGAGGATGTCGTCGGCCACCTCCGGCGGCATGGGATGCGTGTTCTCGTTGACGTTCAGCGCCACCGCCGCCACCTCCTGCGGGGCGCCATAGGGGCGCAGGCCGCGCAGGTCGTCGCGGATCGG
>CAYLMS010000236.1:0-3500 GCA_964384455.1 uncultured Microbacterium sp.
CCGCGATCTCCGCCGTAGCGTCGGACGAGGAGAGCTTCGGCTGGTCGAAGGCGCAGGCCGATGTCGTGCGGATCATCGAGAATGAGGTGTACGGGTCATGACGATCGCCGTCAGCGCGCCGGCCGGCGCACCGCAGCACAGCACGGAGGACCACCGATGACCCCCGCGCCCCCGCACGTGTTGATCATCGTGCAGAACCTGCCCGTGCCGCTTGACCGCCGGGTGTGGCTGGAATGCCAGGCGCTCGTCGCACGCGGCTACCGGGTGAGCGTCATCTGTCCGAAGGGCCCGGGCGATGCGGCGCGGCAGCGCATCGACGGCGTCGAGATCTACAAGTACGCCCCCGCGCCCGAGGCCGAGGGCTTCCTCGGCTTCGCGTGGGAGTTCGCCTACAGCTGGGTGCGCACGGCGTGGCTGTCGCTCGCGGTCTGGCGGCGCGCCCGGTTCGACGTCATCCAGGCGTGCAACCCGCCCGACACCTATTGGCTGCTCGCCCTGCTGTGGCGGCTGCGCGGGGTGCGGTTCGTGTTCGACCACCACGACCTCAATCCCGAGCTGTTCGTGTCGCGCTTCGGCCGCCCCACGAGCCTCGCCCAGAAGGTGCAGTACGCCGGGCTGCGCTGGCTCGAACGGCGCACGTTCCGCGCGGCCGATCGGATCATCTCCACCAACGAGTCTTACAAGGCGGTCGCGATCCGGCGGGGCGGCCGGCGCGCGGGGCATGTGACCGTGGTGCGCAGCGGCCCCGACACCCGGCAGATGCGGCCGGTCTACCCGGAGCATCCGCGCGCACAGGATGTCGTCACCCTCGCCTACCTCGGCATCATGGGGCCGCAGGACGGGGTCGACCAGGTGCTGCTGGTGATGGACGAGCTCGTGCACCGGCGCGGGCGCACCGACGTCGCCGCCGTGCTGCTGGGCTTCGGCGACTGCCTCGACGACCTCAAGTCGCAGTGCACACGGCTCGACCTCGACGAGCACGTCACGTTCACCGGCCGGGTGGATCGCACCCGCATCGCCGAGCACCTCAGTGCCGCCGACATCGGCCTGTGCCCCGATCTGAAGACCCCGCTCAACGACGTGTCCACCATGAACAAGACCATGGAGTACATGGCCTACGGCCTGCCGGCCGTGTCGTTCGACCTCGTCGAGACCAGGGTGTCGGGATCCGACAGTCTGCTGTACGTGCCCTCCGGCGACATCGCCGGGTTCGCCGACGCCGTGGAGCGGCTGGTCGACGACCCCGCCCTGCGGGTGGAGCTCGGGGCCCGCGGCCGCGCACGGGTCGCCACTGAGCTGGACTGGCGCCCGCAGGCCGAGGCCTACGTCTCCGTGCTCGACGAGGTCACCGGATTCCACCGCGACGGACCGGCCGTGCCCGACGACGCGGCGCGTGCCGAGACCGACGGGCAGGGTCGCCGCTACGTCGACCTCGACGACACGGCCGAGTTCCATCGCTTCCTCGCCGAGCGCAGGGCGCCGTGAACGGCATCCGCGTGCGCTTCCACGACCTGCTCGAGCAGGCCGCCGACACCTGGCCCGAGCGCCCGGCGCTGAGCTACAAAGACGCGACGGTCGGCTACGCAGAGCTCTGGGGGCAGGCCCAAGCGGTCGCGGCGCAGCTGCACCGGCTCGGCGTGCAGCGCGGCGACCGGGTGGCGATCTGGCTCGAGAAGCGCATCGAGACGGTCGCCGCCATGTTCGCCGCCTCGGTCGCCGATGCCGTGTTCGTACCGGCCAATCACGTGCTCAAGCCCGCACAGGTCGCGCACATCCTGCGCGACAGCGGCGCCCGCATCCTGATCACCTCCGCCGACCGGCTGCCGCAGCTCGCAGACGCGCTCGAGGGCGCGGCGCCGACCGCTGCGATCGTCGTGGGCGGCAGTGCGCACGCACCCGCGGGCATCACTGTGCACGCGTGGCCGGATGCGGCGCCCGCTGCTGTGCCGGAACTGCGGGCCGTCGACCTCGACCCCGCCGCGATCCTCTACACCTCCGGCAGCACCGGGCGACCCAAGGGCGTGGTGCTCAGCCACCGCAACCTCATCGTCGGCGCCGAGAGCGTGAGCGGCTACCTGCACAACGCGGCCGATGACGTGATCCTGAGCGTCTTGCCGCTGAGCTTCGACGCGGGCCTGAGCCAGGTGACCACGGCGTTCGCCGTGGGCGCGCACTGCGTGCTGATGAACTACCTGCTGCCGCGCGAGGTGCCCGCGCTGTGCGCCAGGCACGGGGTCACTGGCATCACCGGCGTGCCGCCGCTGTGGCTGCAGCTGGCCGAGGCGCCGTGGCCGGCCGAGGCCGCCGGCCGCATCCGCTACTGGGCGAACACCGGGGGGCGCATGCCGCGCACCCTGCTCGACCGGCTGCGCGCCGTGTTCCCCGCCGCCGACCCCTACCTCATGTACGGGCTCACCGAGGCTTTCCGCTCCACCTATCTCGACCCTGCTGAGGTCGACCGCAGGCCCGACTCGATCGGCCGGGCGATCCCCGATGCCGAGGTGCTGGTGCTGCGCCCCGACGGCGCGCCGTGCGATCCGGGCGAGCCGGGTGAACTGGTGCACCGCGGGGCTCTCGTGGCGCTCGGCTACTGGAACGACGCGGAGCGCACCGCCGAACGGTTCCGGCCGATCGACCGGCCGGGCCAGTCGTGGCGCGCCCCCGAGCTCGCGGTGTGGTCGGGAGACACCGTGGTGGCAGACGAGGAGGGCTTCCTCTACTTCGTCGGCCGCACCGACGACATGATCAAGACCTCCGGCTACCGGATCAGCCCCACCGAGATCGAGGAGGCCGCCTACGCCACCGGCATGGTGGGCGACGCGGTCGCGCTCGGCGTGGAGGAGCCCGGCATCGGCCACCGCATCGTGCTGGTCGCGACCCCCGCCGACGGTGCGCTGGATGCCGCGGCGCTGACGGCGGCGCTGCGCCGCACGCTGCCGCTATACATGGTGCCCGCCGAGATCGACGTGCGCCCCGAGCTGCCCCGCTCGCCCAACGGCAAGTACGACCGACCCCTCCTGAAGGCGCAGGTATCCGGATGACCCCCGATGAGCACGTCGCCGCGTTCGGCACCGAGGCGGGCCAGCTGCGGGTGGGCGGGATGCCGCTGCGCCGGCTCGCCGCACGGGTGGGTTCCACCCCGTTCTTCGCCTACGACCGGGCGCTGATCGACGCTCGGGTGCAGCGGCTGCGGCAGGCGCTCGGCGACGGGGTGGAGCTCAGCTACGCGATGAAGGCGAACCCGATGCCGGCGGTCGTGCAGCACCTGGCCGGGCGCGTCGACCGCATCGACGTGGCGTCGGGGCTGGAGCTGCACACGGCGCTGGACACCGCCATCCGCCCCGACCGGGTGAGCTTCGCGGGGCCGGGAAAGACCCCGGCCGAGGTCGGTCAGGCCGTGGCGTCCGGCGTCATCGTGGAGGTCGAGTCGACCACCGAGCTGCGCCGCGTCGTCGACGCGGGTGACCGGCTCGGGCTCACCCCTCTGGTGGCGGTGCGGG
>CAYLMS010000237.1:0-3496 GCA_964384455.1 uncultured Microbacterium sp.
GACCTGCTCGGTCGGCTGCGCGCCGACGGAGAGCCAGTACTGGGCGCGCTCCGAGTCGACCTCGATGAACGAGGGGTGCTCGGTGGGGTGGTACTTGCCGATCTCCTCGATCACCCGGCCGTCGCGCTTGGTGCGCGAGTCGGCCACGACGATGCGGTAGTGGGGCGCCCGGATCTTGCCGAGCCGCTTGAGACGGATCTTGACAGCCACGATTCTCCTGAATGGTGTGTTGAGACGATGAACCGATCGCCTGGAGCGTGGGGTGCACACCCGGCGGAAGCTCTGAGGACGGATCGCGCGCCGGATAGAGGGTCGGGCGCAGGTTCCGAACCTCAATTCTGCCAGATCGCATCGCCGTCTGCGAACCGGCGCGCAGCACGCTGCCCGGCAAATGCCAGACTGTGCCCATGACGGTGGACTTCGCGACCTCCCGCCGCTCCACCGTAGGCCTGGAGTGGGAGGTGATGCTCGCCGATCCGGTCACCGGCGCACTGGTGCCGCGCGCGCCCGAGGTGCTCGCCGCGCTCGCCGACCGCATCCGCGGCGAACGCTTCACGGTCACCGGCGAACTGCTCACCAACACCGTCGAGGTCACCAGCGGCGTCGGCACGACGGTCGCCGAGGCCACGCACGACATCGCCGACGCGATCGCGGCCGTGCGCACGGTCACCGTCCCCCTCGGCGTCGAACTGCTGTGCGCGGGCAGTCATCCGTTCGCCCAGTGGTTCGATCAGGAGGTGACCGACCGCACCCGGTATCGCACCCTGATCGAGCGCACCCAGTGGTGGGGGCGCAACATGATGATCTGGGGCATCCATGTGCATATCGGGGTCGACGATGTGCGCAAGGTGATGCCGCTCATCGGGGCACTGTCGTGCTATCTGCCGCACCTGCAGGCGCTGTCGGCGTCGAGCCCGTTCTGGGCGGGCGAGCGCACCGGCTACGCATCGAACCGGGCGCTCGTGTTCCAGCAGCTGCCGACCGCGGGGCTGCCCTGGCCGCTCGAGGACTGGGCCGGGTTCGAGGCGTACCTCGGCGACATGATCCGCACCGGCGTGATCGCCGATGCGAGCGAGGTGCGCTGGGACATCCGACCGGCGCCGCGCTGGGGCACCATTGAGGTGCGCGCCTGCGACGGCATGTCGACCTTGCCGGAACTCGCCGCCGTGGCGGCGCTCGTGCAGGTGCTGACCGAGCACTTCTCACGGGAGTGGGATGCCGGCCGCCCGTTGCCGCGGCTGCAGCCGTGGTTCCTCCGGGAGAACAAGTGGCGCGCATCGCGGTACGGCCTCGATGCACGGATCATCACCGATGCCGACGGCAGCGAGGCACCCGTCACGCAGCAGCTGCACGAGACGATGGCGGCACTTATGCCGATCGCCGACCAGCTGGACTGTGCGCGCGAATTCGCCGGCCTCGAGACGATCATCGAGCAGGGCGCGAGCGCCGAGCGCCAACTGCGCGTGGCTGCGGAAACCGGCGATCTGCACGAGGTGGTGCGACACCTGATCCGAGAGTTCCGCGCCGGCCCCACCCTGCGCGATCATCTCGCCTCGCTCGATGCATGAAGACTGTGCCAGAGCTATGCATTCCGGATGTGTCGGGCACGTGAGACAGACTGCACGGCCTCGGCCGCGTAACGTGGCGTCATGCCCCTCGCCCGCACCCGCGCGCTGACCGCGCTCGCGCTGGTCGCAGGTCTCGGCCTGGCCGGCTGCAGCTCGACGGCGCTGGCGTCGATCCCGATCGCCGCACGCACCGCCGCCTCGACCCCCGCCGCGTCGCCCACGCCGACCGCATCGGATCTGCCGCAAGTCGCCGAGGCGGATGCCGCCGCATCACCGGCCCCGGCCGGCAGCGCCGTGGTGGTGACCATCGGCGATTCGATCATGGCGGGCTACGGGCTGTCGCCCGATGAGGCCTGGCCGGCCCTGCTGGCGAACCAAGAGGATATCTCGGTGACGAATCTGGGCTGCAGCGGCGCCGGATTCGTCGCCATCGGCGGCTGCGGCACCAACTTCGGCGGACTCATCGGCCAGGCCGCGCGCACCGACCCGAGCCTGGTCATCATCCAGTCGTCCGACAATGATTCGGGCGAGTCCGATGAGGCGATCCAGACCGCCACCGCGCAGACCATCGGGGCGCTGCACGAAGCGATGCCGAACGCCGTGATCGTCGGATTCGGCACCCTCTGGGACGAGTCGAGCACGGCGCCCGGCACCATCGCGGCGTCCACCGCGGCGCTCCAGGCCGCCCTCGCCGACGTCGGCGGCACCTTCATCGACCTCGGTCAGCCGCTGACCTCGCAGCCCGGGCTCCTGCAGTCCGACGGCGAGCACCCCACGGCCGCCGGCCAGCGGGTGCTGGTGCAGACCATCAGCCAGGCGCTGGCGAGCGCAGGCATCGGCCTCTGACGCGTCAGGGCCGGCCGAGCAGCTTCTGCAGTTCGGCGAGGTCGGCCTCGCTCGGCTCCGCCGCCGCGCCGAGACCGAATCCCGATCCCGCCGCCGAGGGCGCCGGAGCCGCGTTCTCGGCCGCGCGCCGTGCCGGGTTGCCCGACCGGGATGCGCCGCGGACCTTGGCCTGTTTGCCTCGCTTGGACGACGTGCCCGGCCGCCCGCCGGGCACCGGGCCCATGCCGGGGATGTTCGGCACTCCCCCGCGCGCGACGGTCTTCATCATCTTGGCGGCCTGCTCGAAGCGCTGCACCAGCTGGTTCACGTCGGTGACCGTCATGCCCGAGCCGCGCGCGATGCGCAGCCGGCGCGAGCCGTTGAGGATCTTCGGGGTGCGTCGCTCGGCCGGCGTCATCGAGCGCACGATCGCCTCGGTGCGGTCGAGTTCGCGCTCGTCGAAGTTCTCCAGCTGCTGTTTCATCTGGCCCATGCCGGGCAGCATGCCGAGCATCCGCTTCATCGAGCCCATCTTGCGCAGCTGCTGCATCTGGTCGAGGAAGTCCTCGAGGGTGAACTGCTCCTTCGCGAGCTTCTCGGCGACCTTGAGCGCCTCGGCCTCGTCGAACGTCTGCTGCGCCTGCTCGATGAGGGTGAGGATGTCGCCCAGGTCGAGGATGCGCCCCGCCATCCGGTCGGGGTGGAACGGCTCCAGATCGTCGAGCGACTCTCCGGTCGACGCGTAGACGATGGGGCGCCCGGTGACCTGCGCCACCGACAGCGCGGCGCCGCAGCGGGCGTCGCCGTCGAGCTTGGACAGCACGACGCCGGTGAAGCCGACCCCGTGCTGGAAGGCCAGCGCGGTCTCCACGGCCGCCTGACCGATCATCGCGTCGATGACGAAGATGACCTCGTCGGGGCGGATCGCCGTGCGGATGTCCTTGGCCTGCTGCATGAGGTCGGCGTCGACCGCCAGGCGCCCAGCGGTGTCGACGATGACGACGTCGTGCTGGCGGGCGATGGCGTGCTGGATGCCGTCGTCGGCGACCTTGATCGGGTTGCCATAGGAGCGGGTGCCCTCGCCGGTGGCGCCCACAGCGTCG
>CAYLMS010000238.1:0-3488 GCA_964384455.1 uncultured Microbacterium sp.
CGCGGTGCGTCTGCGGCAATCCCACAGTGGTCGCCACCGCTCCGCAGCTGCCCGACGGCACGCCGTTCCCGACCTTCTACTACCTGACCCACCCGGCGGCGACGGCTGCGATGTCGCAACTGGAGGCCGCGCAGGCGATGCCGGAACTGGCCCGGATGCTCGACGACGACGAGGTGGCGGCGGCCTACGCGCTCGCGCACGAGCAGTATCTCGCCGACCGCGCGCTGTTCGGCAGCCCGACTGAGATCGACCGCATTTCGGCCGGCGGCATGCCCACCAGAGTGAAATGCCTGCACGCGCTCGCCGCGCACGCACTCGCCGCCGGCCCTGGAGCCAATCCGATCGGCGACGCGGCGCTCGCCCGCTCCCGATGGTCGCCCGACCGCTGTGCGTGCGCGGTGCCCGCCGACGGCGCATCGGAGTCGCCGTGATCGGCGCGTGGCGGCTGCGTGTCGGCGCGGCGGCCGCTCTGGCGTTGGCACTGCTCACCGCATTGCCTGCGGCGGCCGCCGCATTCCCCGACGACCCGGGCGACCCGGTGCGGCACGCCGAGTACTGGCTCGACGACTATGGCATCCGCCAGGCTTGGCAGACCACCCGCGGCGCGGGGGTGAAGATCGCGATCATCGACACCGGCATCCCGAGCGGACCGGTCGAGTTCGCCGACGCCGTCGCCGGCGGCACCGACGTGTCGGGCATCGGCACCGCAGACGGCCGCACACCCGTCGGCGCCGTCGACCGCGACCACGGCAGTTGGGTGGCGTCCCTCGCCGCGGCTCGCGGCACCGGTGCCGGCCGGGGCATGGTGGGCGTGGCGCCCGAGGCGCAGTTGCTGTCGATCTCGGTCGCCTTCGGCACCGCCGGCGCGAAACCGTTCGAGCAGCAGATCGCGCAGGCCATGCGCTGGGCGGTCGACCACGGCGCCGGCGTGATCAATCTGTCGCTGACCACCAACACGCCCGATTGGCCGATCAGCTGGGATGACGCGTTCCTGTACGCGTTCCAGCACGACGTGGTGGTGGTGGTGGCGGCGGGCAACCGCGGCAGCGGCACGACACGGGTCGGCGCTCCGGCGACGATCCCGGGCGTGTTGACGGTCGCCGGCGTCGACCCGCAGGGCAGGGCCAGCCGCGAAGCCTCGACGCAGGGGATCACGATCGGGGTATCGGCGCCCAGCGAGCAGCTGCTCGGCGTGTCGGGCGACGGCCGGCTGGTGCTGTGGAACGGCACCAGCGGCGCCGCGCCTATTGTGGCCGGGATCGCTGCGCTGGTGAGATCGGCGCATCCGCAGCTCGATGCCGACAACGTGATCAACCGGATCATCCGCACGGCGCACCCGGCCGCGGGGGAGACGGCGGTGCCCGACCCGGTCTACGGCTTCGGGCTGGTGGACGCTGCCGCGGCGGTGAACGCGTCGGTGCCGACGGTGAACTCGAATCCGATGGGGAGCCTGGCCGACTGGATCAGGCTCTACCGGCGCGCGGATGCCACGCCTGCGCCCTCGCAGTCGGCCGCGGCGGTGCCCGCGCTACCGCCGGCGGATGCCGTCACGCCGGCAGCCTCCCCGCTGCTGCCCACCGAAGACACCCTGCGGTACGGGACGCTGCCTCTGCTGGCGGTGACGGCGCCTGGTATCCTGATTGCGCTCGGCGTCACCGCTGCTGTCCGACGCATCCGATTGGCGCGCGGGAGACGCACGCCGAGCCACTGATCTGCGAGGAGCACACTCCCGTGTCCGACACTGCCACCAGGATCCTCGTCGTCGGCGGCGGCTACGCAGGCTTCTACACCGCCTGGAAGCTCGAGAAGCTGCTGCGCAAGGGTGAGGCCGAGGTGACCCTGGTCGACCCCGTGCCCTATATGACTTACCAGCCGTTCCTGCCCGAGGTGGCGGCCGGCGAGATCGAGGCGCGGCACGCCGTGGTCGCCCACCGCAGGCACCTGCGCAAGACGACCGTGATCACCGCCAAGGTGACCGGCATCGACCATGCGCACAAGGTCGCCACGATCACTCCCGAACTCGGCGACCCCTGGCAGCACGAATACGACCACGTGGTCGTCACCGCCGGCGCCGTCTCGCGCACGTTCCCGATCCCCGGCATCGCCGACAACGCCATCGGCTTGAAGACGATCGAAGAGGCGGTCGCGATCCGCGACCGGCTGATGTCGAACTTCGACAAGGCGTCGTCGCTGCCGCCCGGCCCTGAGCGCGAGCGCCTGCTGACCGTCGTCGTCGTCGGCGGCGGTTTCGCCGGCATCGAGGTGTTCGCCGAACTGCGCGGCCTCGCTTCGTCACTGGTGGCGAAGTATCCGACGCTCTCGTTCGAAGACACGCAGTTCCATCTCATCGAGGCTATGGGCCGGATCATGCCCGAGGTGTCGCTGAAGACGAGCGAGTGGGTGCTGCGCAGCCTCGCCCAGCACGGTGCCGCCGTGCACCTCGACACTCAGGTGACCGGCGCCATCGACGGCAATGTGGAGCTCTCCTCGGGGCAGACTCTCCCCAGCGATCTGATCATCTGGACCGCCGGCGTCATGGCCAACCCGACGGTGGTGCGCGGCAGCGACCTGCTGGTCGAGGAGCGCGGGCGCATCGCGACCCGCGCCGACCTGCAGGTCGGCACGGCAGACGAGCCGCTCGGCGGCGCGTGGGCCGCGGGCGACGTGTCCGCCGTGCCCGACCTCACCGGTGGCGGGGTGGGCGGCTACTGCGTGCCGAATGCCCAGCATGCGGTGCGCCAGGCGAAGCTGCTGGCGAAGAACCTGGTGGCGGTGATCCGCGGGGAGCTGCCGCGCGACTACGTGCACAGCAACCTCGGCGCTGTCGCCGGGCTCGGCTTGTACAACGGCGTGTTCCAGTCCGGCCGATTCGTGCTCAAGGGCTTCATCGCGTGGCTCGCGCATCGCGGGTATCACGGCCTGGCGATGCCGACCTGGGAGCGCAAGTGGCGGGTGTTCTGGGACTGGTGGAACAACCTCTGGCTCGGCCGCGACCTGGTGAACCTGATGACCGTGCAGAACCCGCGCTACGTGTTCGAGGAGTTCGCCGCCAGGCCGCGCCCCGCGCAGCCCGCGGAGGCCGCCCCCGCCGACACGGCGCCCGCTGCGGCCAAGAAGGCGCCGGCCAAGAAGGCTCCCGCCAAGAAGAAGTAAGCCGCGGTCTAGCGCGGCGCCTCGAGCTGCGGGTGCTGCGCCGATAGCGTGAGGCTCGGCCCCCGTAGCCCAATGGCAGAGGCAGGCGACTTAAAATCGCCGCAGTCTGGGTTCGAGTCCCAGCGGGGGCACCGATTCCTCGGCGGGCGTCAGGGCGTCGCCCGGTAGGCCACCAGGCCGTCGACGATGGTGTGCGTGACCGCGATGCCGGCAAGCTCCCCGACCGGCACCGCGAACGGATCCCGCTCGAGCAGGCACAGGTCGGCGACCTTGCCGACCTCGATGCTGCCCTTCCAGTGCTCCGCGTGATCCAGCCACGCGCCGTGTGCGGTGTA
>CAYLMS010000239.1:0-3485 GCA_964384455.1 uncultured Microbacterium sp.
GGTGCAGTCCAGCAGCACGTAGTCGCGGTGCGGGCCGGCGCCGCGGCCCTCGGCGACCTCCTGCACCATGCATCGGCTGACGATGTCGCGCGGGGGCAGGTCCTTGATGGTGGGGGCGTAGCGCTCCATGAACCGCTCGCCGTGCACGTTGCGCAGGATGGCGCCCTCGCCGCGCGCCCCCTCGGTGAGCAGGATGCCGAGCCCGGCGAGGCCCGTCGGGTGGAACTGGAAGAACTCCATGTCCTCCAGCGGCAGCCCCTTGCGCCACACGATGCCGACGCCGTCGCCGGTGAGGGTGTGCGCGTTCGAGGTGGTCTTGAAGATCTTGCCGAAGCCGCCGGTCGCGAAGATGACGGCCTTGGCGTGGAACACGTGCAGGTCGCCGGTGGCCAGCTCGTAGGCGACCACGCCGGCCACGCCGGTGACCCCGTCGCCGTCGGTCACGGTGATCAGGTCGAGCACATAGAACTCGTTGTAGAAGTTGATGCCGAGCTTGACGCAGTTCTGGTACAGCGTCTGCAGGATCATGTGACCCGTGCGGTCGGCCGCATAGCAGGCGCGGCGCACGGGGGTCTTGCCGTGGTCGGCGGTGTGCCCGCCGAAACGGCGCTGATCGATCTTGCCCTCGGGGGTGCGGTTGAACGGCAGCCCCATGTTCTCCAGGTCGATGACCGCGTCGATCGCCTCTTTGGCCAGGATCTCGGCGGCATCCTGGTCTACCAGGTAGTCGCCGCCCTTGACCGTGTCGAAAGTGTGCCACTCCCACGAGTCGTCTTCCACGTTCGCGAGCGCGGCGGCCATGCCGCCCTGCGCGGCGCCCGTGTGCGAGCGGGTCGGGTAGAGCTTGCTGATCACCGCGGTGTTCGCGCCGGGGCCCGCCTCTATCGCCGCGCGCATGCCGGCGCCGCCGGCCCCCACGATCACGATGTCGAACTGGTGGTGGTGCACCGCGGTGGCGGGGGCTGCGCTGGGTGTGCTCACGAGGGGATGCCTTCGGCTCGGTGGGTGTCGGTCACGCGTGGCAGAACGCGGGGAGCAGGTCTGCCGGGGCGCCGGCGGGACAGGGGTCGAACGTGAAGACCACCAGCGTGCCGAGCAGGATGAGGAACGCCGCGGCCAGGCCGATCGCCCACAGCAGCACGCGTCGAGTGCCCTGGTGCGGCACGTAGTCGCTGACGATCGTGCGCATGCCGTTGCTGCCGTGGATCAACGCGAGCCACAGCATGATCACGTCCCACCACTGCCAGAACGGCGTCGCGTACTTGCCCGCGACGAACGCGAAGTCGATCTGGCGCACGCCTTCGCCGAGCACGAGGTTGATCAGCAGGTGCCCGAAGATCAGCACCACCAGCAGGGCGCCCGAGAAGCGCATGAACAGCCAGCCCCACTTCTCCAGCTGGATGCCGCGGCGCCGCGGTGCCGTGCTGCGCGGGTCGGCGATCGAGGTCTGCGCTGCAGCCATCTCAGTGTCCCCCCATCTCTGCCGCGATCACCATGAGCTGGCGCGGCACGAAGCCGGCCATGGTCACCGCCCACAGCCCGAGCACGAGCCACCACAGCTGCCGCTGGAAGCGCGCGCCCTTCGACCAGAAGTCGACCACGATGATGCGCAGGCCGTTGTAGGCGTGATAGGCGATCGCGGCCACGAGCACCAGTTCGCCGAGACCCATGAGCGGGTTCTTGTAGGTGCCGATCACGGCGTTGTACGCCTCCGGCGACAGCCGGATCAGCGCCGTGTCGAGCACGTGCACGAGCAGGAAGAAGAAGATCGCGACGCCGGTGATGCGGTGCAGCACCCACGACCACATGCCCGTGCGCCCGCGGTACAGGGTGCCGCGGGGTGCCTTCGACGTCGTCTGATCGAGTGTTGGTGTGACGCGTGCTGGTGCCGACACGGCCGTCCTCCCTGGTTCGTCGGGCGCGCAGGTCTCCCTGCGTCTCGCGGGCGCTGCCGCCATCCTATTCCCGTCGCTCGCGGCGCCGCCGTTTAGGCGACCCTTACCGCGCGCGTATCCAGGTCGGACACAGCATTCGCCGATATCGTTCCGTGACATCCGCTCGCACGTCGGAAAGGCCACGGGTGACCAGAAGGCACGCGCCACGACGACCTCTCGCGCGTCACGGCAGGCTGCCCGTGCAGCGCCCGCTCGCGCGGCTGCTCGCCGTGATCGGGGTGGCGCTCACCGTGGTGGTCGTGTCGGCCGTCGGGGTCGCCTCCTACGCGGCCTACGACCTGGAGCACACCTTCAGCGCGCACACCATCCATCTGTCGGGCGAGAAGGCCCTGCCGCCGAACATCGGGGCGATCGAGGGCGGCGTGAACCTCATGCTGGTGGGATCCGACGAGTGCGACCCCAGCTTCGCCAAGCTGTTCGGCGCCCGCTGCACCGCCTCCGACGCCGCCGGGGCGCGCAACGACGTCGACATCCTCGTGCACATCTCCAACAACCCGCGCCGGGTGACGGTGATCTCGTTCCCGCGCGACCTCATGATCCCCATCCCCGCCTGCACCAACCAGGACACCGGCAAGCCGATCTCGGCGCAGAGCAAGCAGATGCTCAACAGCACGCTCGACCCTGGCGGGGTGGACTGCGTCGTGAAGACCGTGGAGCAGCTGTCGGGCCAGCACATCGACATGGCGGCCAAGCTCACGTGGGGCGGGGTGATCAACATCACCGACGCCGTCGGGGGCGTCACCGTCTGCATCCAGCACGGCATCAAGGACAAGGACACCGGGCTCAATCTGCCGGCCGGCATGGTCACCGTGCAGGGCATGGACGCGCTGGAGTTCCTGCGCACGCGGCACGGGGTGGGCGACGGCAGCGACCTCGGCCGCATCTCCAACCAGCAGCAGTACTTCTCGCGGCTCGCGCACAAGATCGTCAGCGAGCAGGTGCTCTCCGATCCCGTCACGCTCTACAAGCTGGCCACCACGGCCGTGGCGAACATCACGCCCAGCGCCAACCTCGCCAACCCGCTCACGCTCGTGCAGATCGCCCTCGCGGTGAAGAGCGTGCCGTTCGACCAGATCGTGTTCGTGCAGTACCCGACCATGTACGACCCGAGCGATCCGAACCGGGTGATCCCCAACCGCACGGCCGCCGACGCACTGTGGTCGGCGCTCGCGGCCAACAAGCAGCTGCTGCTGTCGGGCAAGGCCAGCCAGGGCAACGGGGTCGTGGTGCTGCCGCCGACCGCATCCCCGGTGCCGGCACCGAGCGGCTCGGCCGCGGCCACGCCCGGCCCGTCGCCGAGCGGCGCGGCCGACGCGGCGGTCACGCTGCCCGCGTCGATCGCCGGTCAGACGGCAGCGCAGCAGACCTGCTCCAACGGCAACGGGTAGCCCCGGTAGCCTTGCCGCATGGCCGAGCCGATCGAAGACTTCTACGCCGTCATCCCGGCCGGAGGCGTAGGCAGCCGGCTGTGGCCGCTGTCGCGCGCCGACGCCCCCAAGTTCCTGCACGACCTCACCGGCTCGGGCCACT
>CAYLMS010000240.1:0-3461 GCA_964384455.1 uncultured Microbacterium sp.
GACCCCGCCCTCGGACCCGGCGATGAGCTGGTCGAGCAGGGAGAGCGTGTCCCGCGGGGAACCTCCGCCCGCCCGCACCGCGAGCGCCAGCACCCCTGGCTCGACCGTCACGCCCTCCTGCTCGCACACCTTGCCGACGTAGTCGAGCATCGCGCCGGGCGGAACCAGGCGGAACGGATAGTGGTGAGTGCGCGAACGGATGGTGCCGAGCACCTTCTCGGGTTCGGTGGTCGCGAAGATGAACTTCACGTGGTCGGGCGGCTCCTCCACGAGCTTGAGCAGCGCATTGAAGCCCTGTTGGGTCACCATGTGCGCCTCATCGAGGATGAAGATCTTGAAGCGGTCGCGCGCCGGCGCGAAGATGGCCCGCTCGCGCAGGTCGCGTGCGTCGTCGACGCCGTTGTGGGAGGCGGCGTCGATCTCGACGACGTCGAGCGAGCCGCTGCCGCCTCGACCCAGCTCGACGCAGCTCGCGCAGACGCCGCACGGCGTGTCGGTCGGACCCTCGGCGCAGTTGAGGCACCGGGCGAGGATGCGCGCCGAACTCGTCTTGCCGCAGCCGCGCGGGCCGGAGAAGAGGTAGGCATGCCCGACGCGATCACTGCGCAGCGCGGTCATCAGCGGATCGGTCACCTGCGCCTGGCCGATCATCTCTGCGAACGCCTCAGGACGATAGCGGCGATACAGCGCGGTGCTCACGCACCCCAGCCTAGAGTGCGGGACCGACATCGGATCTGGCCGGCAGGTCGTGTGCGGTGCCCGACGCACGCGCCGCGTCGTGGAGCGGCCCGGGAGAACCTGCGGCGCTGCGCCGCCGGTGGCACGGACTCAGGCTGGATCGCCGCCTGCGGCACCGACAGCCCCGGAATCACGGCCCAGCCCGGCGTCCCAGCCTGAGCGCGTGCCCGGGGTGGTGGCACGCCCAACCGACCGGCCAACCTGAGCCCGTGCCCGGGCCGGTGGCACGCACTCAGGCTGGATCGCCGCCTGCGGCACCGACAGCCCCGGAATCACGGCCCAGCCCGACCTCCCGGCCTGAGCCCGTGCCCGGGGCGGTGGCGGGGTGGCAGCGCCGGGCGGCCGGCCCGACCTGTGGCGAGCACGGGTACCCATCACGGCACTGCCAATTCTTGATTGCAATTGGGTGTTATGATCAGTTTCTATCACACTGACGCCGAAGGAAGCCGCATGCCCCGCACGTTCGTCGACGAGGAGATCGCCAGCCAGCCCGACACGTGGCGCCGTGCCGCGGCACTGCTGCCCGAGGTGGCGGACAGGCTTCCGCGCCGGGGTGCGCGAGTGGCCGTGGTCGGCTGCGGCACCAGCTGGTTCATGGCGCAGTCCTATGCCGCGCTCCGCGAGCACGCGGGCGCCGGCGAGACCGACGCCTTCGCCGGCTCGGAGTTCCCGCCCGGCCGGAGCTACGACCTGATCGTTGCGATCTCGCGCTCGGGCACCACGACCGAGATCGTCGAGCTGCTGCGCGAGACCACGGCGCCCACGCTGTTGATCACCGCGGTCGGCGATTCGCCCGCCGCGGCGGTCGCCGACAGCACGATCGTGCTCGACTTCGCCGACGAGCAGTCGGTGGTGCAGACCCGATTCGCCACCACGGTGCTCGCGCTGCTGCGCGCGCACCTCGGCGACGACATCGAGGCCGCCGCCGTTGGCGCGGCGCAGGCGTTGACCGTCGACATCCAGCCCCTGCTCGCCAGTGAGCAGACCACCTTCCTCGGCCGCGGCTGGACCGTGGGGCTCGCCGCCGAGGCCGCGCTGAAGACCCGCGAAGCAGCGCAGTACTGGTCGGAGTCCTACCCCGCGATGGACTACCGGCACGGCCCGCTCGCGATCGCCCAGCCGGGCCGCGCCGTGTGGGCCTTCGGCGAGGTTCCGCCGGGTCTGGAAGCGGAGGTCGCCGCGACCGGCGCCGCGTTCGTGCACCACGACCTCGACCCGCTCGCCGCCCTGATCGTCGCTCAGCGCTTCACAGTGGGGCTCGCCACCGCCCGCGGACTCGATCCGGATCGCCCGCGCGCGCTGAGCCGCTCGGTCATCCTCGAAGGCTGACGCGTGCCGACGCGGCTCGAGCCGGGACCGCCGACGCTGGCATTCGACGTCGGCGGCACCTACGTGAAGGCCGCCACCGTCGATGCCGACGGAATCGTCGCGACCCCGATCCGCATGCCCAGCCCGCCGCGGTCGCCGCGGATCGTCGCCGAACTGCTCGAACTGCTCGAGCACGCGCGCGACCGGCTCGGCACGGCCCCGCAGGCCGTCGGACTCGCCCTGCCGGGCATCGTCGACGACGACGCGGGCATCGGCGTGTACTCCGAGAACCTGGGCTGGCGCAACGTCGACTTCGGCGCGCTCGCATCGGACCGACTCGGGCTGCCGGTGGCCGTCGTGCACGATGTGCGCGCATCGGCACTGGCCGAGTGGCGGGCCGGCAGCGCCGTGGGCCTGCATGACGCCGCCGTGGTCACGATCGGCACGGGTATCGCGGCGGGACTGATCGTCGGCGGACGGATGCTCGTGCGCGAGGGCTACGCCGGCGAGATCGGGCACGCCGTGGTGCGCCCCGACGGCGAGCCGTGCGTGTGCGGCAATCGTGGCTGCCTCGAGGCGGTGGCCTCGGCGAGCGCCATCGCGCGGCGCTACGCCGCGGCGACCGGCGAGCAGGTGTCGGGAGCCCGTGTCGTGGCCGAGCGGCTGGGGCACGACACGACGGCGCGCGCGGTCTGGCACGATGCCGTGGATGCCATCGCCTATGCGCTGTCACAGCTCGCCGCATCGCTCGCGCCTGAGGCGTTCGTCATCGCCGGCGGACTGTCCGAGGCGGGCGACCTGCTGATCGAGCCGCTGCGTATGCGCCTGGGCCACTACGCACGCCTGCACACACCCGCGCTCGTGCGCGCGCGGTGCGGAGAGCACGCCGGCGTCGTGGGCGCGGCGCTGCGCGCGAGGGACGCGCTGACATGATCGTCACGGTCACCCCCAATCCCGCGGTCGACGTGACGATCTCGATGGATGTCCTGCCCCTCGGGGAGAGCCTCGCGACAGGTGCCGCGCAGCGCCGCGCCGGAGGCAAGGGGCTCAACGTCGCGCGGGTGCTCGCACAGACCGGGCACCGGGCTGTCGCCACCGGGCTCGTCGGCGCCGACGACGCCGCGTGGTTCGCCGCCGACCTGTCAGGCGTCGACGTGCGGTTCACCGCGTGCGCGGCGCCGACGCGCAGCACCTATGCCCTCGTCGAACGGCTGTCGGGCCGCACCACGCAGCTCAACGAGCGCGGTCCCGTACGCCGTGCTGTGGAGTGGGATGCGTTGGTGGCGGCGGTCGCCGCCGCATGCCGGGATGCCGACTGCCTGACCGTCTCGGGCTCGCTGCCGCCGGACAGTCCGCCCGACGCGGTCGAGCGGCTGGTCGCGTGCGGGCGGGATGCCGGCATCCCGGTGATCGAC
>CAYLMS010000241.1:0-3455 GCA_964384455.1 uncultured Microbacterium sp.
GCTCGGTCCGTCGACCACGCCCGACGAGGCGCTCGCGCTGATCGACCGGCTCGACCCGCAGCGTGAGCCGGGCAGACTGACCTTCATCACGCGCATGGGCGCCGGCCGCATCCGCGAGGCGCTGCCGCCGCTGCTACGGGCCGTGCGCGACGCCGGGGCCACTCCGCTGTGGGTGACCGACCCGATGCACGGCAACGGCATCACCACGCCCACCGGCTACAAGACGCGGCGCTTCGACGACGTCGTCGACGAGGTGCGCGGCTTCTTCGACGCGCACCGCGAGGCGGGCACCTTCCCCGGCGGCATCCATGTCGAGCTCACCGGCGACGACGTGACCGAATGCCTCGGAGGGGCCGAGGCCATCGACGAGGCCACCCTCGCCACGCGCTACGAGTCGCTGTGCGACCCGCGGCTCAACCACCGCCAGTCGCTCGAGCTGGCCTTCCTCGTGGCCGAGGAACTCGAAAAGCGCTGAGCCGCCCGGTCGCCCGCGCCCCCGCCCCCTGCCCCGCCCGGTCGCCCCGCCCCCGCCCCCTGCCCCCGCCCGGTCGCCCCGTCCCCGTCCCCGCCCGCGAGACTGCGCAAATGGCGGTTCCGGCGGGGCGGTTGGTGCGGTTTGCGCAGTCTCGCGAGCGGTTGTGGATGCCGCGGGCACTGAGGGCGTCGGATCGGGCATGATCGGCGGATGCCGCACCGCGTGCCGATCCCGCTCGAACTGCACGGTGTGTTCCTCTCGGAAGACGCCAGGCGGGCCGGCGTCACCGCATCACGGCTGCGCAGCCGCGATGTGCGGCATCCTCACCACGGCGTCTACGCCACCGGTCAGGCGCCGGACGAGTTCGTCGAGCGCTGCGAGCAACTCGCCCCCGTGCTGGGGCCGACGCAGTGGTTCAGCCACGCGACGGCGGCGCGGCTGTGGGGGATGCCGTTGCCGCGCCCGACGCATCTCGGAGAGCCGCTGCACGTGATCGCGCTCGCCGATGTGCAGCCGATGCGCAGGCCAGGCGTCGTCGGCTGGCAGAGCGCAACGAGCGAGCTTGACGGCGGGTTCCTCGGCCAGGTTCCGCTCGTCTCGCCCGCAGCGACTTGGGCGCAGCTCTCGGTGCCTGGTGCGGTCGGTGAGCGCCGCGCACTCAGCGTCGAATGGCTCGTCGCGGTCGGCGACTTCCTGGTGAGCGGACGCCGCGGTCGCGGTGGACGCCGACCGCTGTGCACTCTTCCAGAACTCGCGGCGGCGGCGGCGCAGCGGCGCGGCCGACGCGGGGCCAAGGCGCTCGCGGCAGCGCTGCCGCTGCTGCGCAGCCCCGTCGACTCTTCTGAGGAGACGTTCCTGCGGCTCGGCCTGGTCGCGTGCGGGTTGCCCGAGCCGATGGTGCAGTGCCCTGTGATGACGGCCGCAGGCTTGCGCCATTCCGACCTGGGCTATCCCGATGCGCGGGTGCTGCTGGAGTTCCAGGGAGACGGCCATCGCACCTCGCGCGCGCAGTGGCTGGAGGATCTCACTCGCGCGCAGTTGTTCCAGGATGCCGGCTATCACCTGATCGCGGTCGGTGCCGCCGACCTGCATCCGGACTGCCGTGCCCTGGCGCAGCGTGTGCGCCGCGCTCTGGCTTCGGCGCGCCCTGCCCGCTGACCCGCGGTGGCCCCGCGCACTGATCCGCGGTGGCCCCGCGCACTGATCCGCGGTGGCCCCGCGCGCTTCGCGGTGATCCCGCGGACCGCGCCTCGACCGCGAGACTGCGCAAAGCGCACCATCATCGGTGGGTTTCGCACGCTTTGCGCAGTCTCGCGGAGGTGGTGGGCAGAGCGGGGCAGACGGGACACGGCCAGGGGACACGGCCAGGGGACACGGGCAGGGGGGACGCGGGCAGGGGGGACACGGCCAGGGGACGCGGGCAGGGGGGACACGGGCAGGGGGGACACGGGCAGGGGGACGCGGCCGGGCAGGAGGGAGGTCAGAAGCCCTGGGCGAGGATCTTGACCTTCGTTCCCGGCAGCTGCAGGGTGCCTGCCGCCGGATCGGTCCCGGTGGCGGCGAAGAAGTCCCAGATCGGCAGGCCGTCGAGCGACGTGATCGGGGTGAAGCCGGCCTGCTGGAGCGCGGTGTACGCCTGATGCACGGTCATGCCCTTGACGCTCGGCACCGCGATCGGCTGCGGGCCCTTCGACACGATCAGAGTGACCGTGTCACGCGGATGCCACGGCCCGCCGCCGTCGCGATCGGCGATGCCGATCACCTGGCCCGTCGTCACCGTGCCGCTGTATGCCTGCTGCGGGGTGTCCGACACCGACAGTCCGGCACCGCGCAGCGCACTCGTGGCGTCGCCGACGCTGAGCCCTGCCACGTCGGGCAGCGCGCCGGCCGACACGGTCAGCGCCACCGTGTCGCCTTCGTGCGCGGCGCAGCCCTTGCTGCAGTCCATGCTGCCGCCTGAGCGCGGCGCCAGCGTGGCCGACACCACGGTGTCGGCCGGCGCGGTGGCGAAGATCCGCACGGTGTCACCGAGCTTCAGGTGCGCTGTGGTGATCGTCGCCTTGGCCTGAGCCTGCGGCAGGCCGGCGAGCCGGCCGAGCGTCTGCGGGGCGGGGCCCAGCGACAGCAGCACGGTGACCTTGCCCCCCTTGTCCACCCGCGCGCCGTGCGCCGGATCGGTGCGCACAGCCCGGTCGACCGGTACCGCGATGTCGTAGGCCTGGCCGCGCACGGCGACGAGCGACTGCCGGGCGAGCGTCTGCTGCGCGGCGGCGAAGTCCAGATTGCGCACATCGGGCACCGCGACCATCGACCCCGGCCCCGATCCGAACCACCAGCCGGTGCCGGCGGCCAGCGCCGTCAGCGCCAGCACGAGCGCGAACAGCCACCCCCCGCGGGCGCGCCGGCGCGCGGCGGCGCGCCGCAACCGAGTGGCATTGTCGACGGCTGCCCCCGCCGCGGGTGCGACGGGGAGCGCGGTGAGCACCTTCGTGGGCTCGGTCCCCCCATCGGGCGGGGCCGGCTTCGCCGCCAGGGCAGGGGAGGCCGTGACCACGGGGCTCACGCCCAGCTCCCGTTCGATGGCACGCAGCTGCTCGAGCATGGCGGCGGCGTCGTGCGGGCGATCGTCGGGTTCGCGCGCGGTCGCCCACAGCACCAGCTCATCGAGCTGGCTCGGCACGCCGGGATTGCGCACGCTCGGCCGAGGCACCGAATCGGTCGCGTGCTGGTAGGCGATCTGCATCGGCTGCTCGCCCTTGTAGGGCTGCTCGCCGGTGAGCATCTCGTACAGCATGATGCCCAGCGCATAGATGTCGCTGCGCGCATCGGCGGTGCCACGGGTGACGAGCTCGGGGGCGAGGTAGGCGATCGTGCCCATCAGCAGCTGCCCCGTCGCCGTGTTGGCAGTCGTCGCACGGGCGAGGCCGAAGTCGCCGATCTTGATGCGCCCGTCCTCGGCCAGCAGGATGTTCTCCGGCTT
>CAYLMS010000242.1:0-3455 GCA_964384455.1 uncultured Microbacterium sp.
TGCGCCTTGGCGCGCTCTTCGCCCACCAGCCGGGTGAGCCGGCCCCGGGCGCCCTCGCCGACGATGACCACCCCGCCACGGCCGACCGCGCGGTACACCGCCTCCTGCGTGCGCGGATTGACGCCCACCGGGGCATCGCCGGCCTGCCAGTTGCGGCCGAGCGAGGTGGAGAGCACCTGACCGGCCGCTCCCGGGCGGCCGTCGATCTGCCGGTACATCGCCTTGGTGCCGAGCCGACTCATCGTCACCACCGCACCGAGCACGCCGGCCATCAGACCGGTGATGCCCCACATCACGACGCTCCACACCTGCAGCGGCGGCAGCAGCAGGCCGATGCCCGCACCGACGAGCACACCGGCCAGCAGGATCGCGATCAGCACCCACGGCAGCCACGCGTACACGGCGTGCGTGTAGACGTAGAGGGACTTCATCTGCCGGAACAGACCCGGGCGCTTCTCCGGGTCGCGTGCGCGTGCTGCCATGCCCTCAGCCTACCTTTCGCGCCCTGGCGCCTCGGGCGCGACTGCACGGCAGGGCAGCGTCGTCGAGTTGTCCACCGCGGGCGCAGACGCGGCACGGCGTGCCCCGCACACGCGCAGCCTGGGGGAGTGACCGGCCCCGACCCGCACAGCAGCACCGACGCGCCGCTGACCGACGCCTATCGGGTGGTGCGGCGGGTGGCGCCGCCCGATGCTCCGTTCCCCGGAGCGCTCGCGCGGCGAAGCGACGAGCGGGTGGTCACCCTGGTCGACGCACGGCTGCTGGCCGCCTGGCCCGCGTGGGACAGGCGCACGGAGGGCCACGTGCTCGCGCCCGGCGACCTGGTGCGCTGCGCCGAGGGCACCGCCGTCGAGTTGGAGCACTGCACCGAATCGGTGCGACAGCTGCTCGCACGCCGCGCGCTGGCAGGCGCACCGCTGGAGGACGGTGAGCTGGTGACGCTCGCGGTGAGCCTGGTGCGCGGCGTCGTCGAGCTCGGCGCAGCGCGTGTGCGCGGCGACGCGCGCTTCCCCCGCGGGCAGTGGTGGGTGACGGATGCCGGGCGTCCCGTGTTCGTGCACGAAGTGCCCGGCGCCGCCGGGGAGTCGGCGAACGCGGCGGCGGCCGAGGTGCTCGCCGCTGCGGCGGAGCAGGCGGATCCGCCGCTTGCCGAGGTGCTGGACGCGGTGTCGGCCGCCATGGAGCGGCCGCGCCAGCTGCCGCAGGCTCTGGCGGAAGCGGAGGACCGGCTGTTCGCGGCGGCGGAGCCGGGTGCGCTCGAGCTGGGTGCGCCGCATCCCCTGCCCGCACGGCGCGTTCCGCTGCGCACGACGGGCGCAGCCGAAGCCACGCATGCGCCAGAACCGAGTGTCGGGTGGGGTGCGCGAGGGATGCGGCTGCTCGCCGCACTGCGCGGCGGTCGCTGGCGCGATACCGTGCGTGCGATGGGCGGGCGGCTGCGTGGCCGTCGCGGCGCGTGGCTGGCGGGTGCGGCGGCGGCCGGATCGGCGCTGGTCGCCGGACTGCTGTGGCCTGCGGCGCACGGCGCGGGCAGCGGAGCCCGTTCGGAGGTCGTGGCCCTCGCCTCGCCTTCGGCGAGCGCGCCCCGCCCGCCGAGTGCGAGCTCGGCATCCAGCGCCGCGCCGTCGACGCCGGTGGCGGCGGCAGCCGTACTGCTCGACGCTCGCCGGGCATGCGCCGGGGTACGCAGCTGCCTGCACGGGGTGATGGAGGATCCGGCGCGCGTCTTCCCGCACGGCGCAAGCGAGCGGCCGGGCGCGCTGCGCCGGCTCACGCTGCTCGACGAGTTCGGCGGCGCGGCCGTGCTGCGCGTCGAGGCGGAAGACGCGCCGGCGCAACTGGTGGTGCTCGTGCGCGCCGAGTCCGGCTGGGTCATCCGCGACGTACGCGATGCGACCGCGATCGGCTGACGCCCGCGAGCAGCGGGCGCCAGCGATCAGCCGATGCCTGCGGTCAGTTGCCCAGCGACGCCGCGAACTGCGCGGCCTCGAGGCGGTCTTTCACGGAGCCGAGGAAGCGCGCCGCGTCGGCGCCGTCGATGATCCGGTGGTCGTACGACAGCGCGAGGTACACGTAGGAGCGCACGCTGATCGCATCCACGCCCCCGACGCGCACGATACCCGGACGTCGCACGACCACGCCGGTGCCGAGGATGGCCGACTGCGGCAGGAACACCACCGGCGTGTCGAACAGCGCACCGCGCGAGCCGGTGTTGGTCAGCGTGAAGGTGCCGCCGGCCAGCTCGTCGGGCTTCAGCTTGTTCTCCCGGGTGCGGGCGGCGAGATCGGCGATCTCCTGCGCGAGCTGCGCGATGGTCTTCGTCGCGGCGTCGCGCACCACCGGCGTCAGCAGCCCGCGGTCGGTGTCGACCGCGATGGAGAGGTTCTCGGTCGCCGGATACACGATGGTGCTGCCGTCGACGCTGGCGTTCACGATCGGATACGCCTGCAGCGCTTCGGCCGCGGCGAGGGCGAAGAACGGCAGGAACGACAGCTTGGCGCCGGTCTTGGCGAGGAAGTCGGCCTTCACAGTGTCGCGATACGCGGCGAGCTCGGTCACGTCGACCTCGACCACGGTGGTCAGCTGTGCGGTGGACTGCATGGATGCCACCGCCCGGTCGGCCAGCACGTGGCGCAGGCGGGACATGGCCACCGTCGTGCCGCGCAGCGGTGACACCGCGCGCGGTGCGGCAGCGGCAGCTGCAGCGGTGGGCTCCGCGGCCGGGGCGGGCTGCGCCGCCTTGAGCACATCCTCCTTGCGGATGCGTCCGCCGACTCCCGTGCCGGTCACGGTGCGGAGGTCGACCCCCTGTTGCTGCGCGAGCCGGCGCACGAGCGGAGTGACATAGCCGGATGCATCGAGTTCGGCGGCGTCGACGGTGGTGCTCGCGAAGCCGGCGGCCGGGCTGTCCGCGACTCCGGGGGCGGCGACCGGCGCGGAGGTCGCCGCAACTGCAACGGCGGTGACGGGAGCAGCGGCGGCCACCGGGGCGGCGACGGGCGCGGCGCTTGCCGCGACACTGCTGCCGATGCGGGCCAGCACGGCGCCCACGGCGACGGTCTCATCGACGGCTACGGCGATCGACTGCACGACGCCTGCAATCGGCGAGGGGATCTCGGTGTCGACCTTGTCGGTGGAGATCTCCAACAGCGGCTCGTCGACGGCGACCGAGTCGCCGACCTGCTTGAGCCAGCGGGTGACCGTGCCCTCCGTCACGCTCTCGCCGAGTTCCGGCAACACGACATCGATGCCGGCGGCATCGTGTCGGGTCGCGGCGACGGGGGCGGCGGCAGGCTCTTCTACCTGATCCGGCACGGCATCCTGCTCCGCGGTATCCTGTTGCGCCGCGTCGGTGCTCTCGACGACCGGCTCGGTCGCGGGCGCACCGGTGGCGGCGCCGTCGCCGATGCGCGCGAGCACAGCGCCCACCTCGACGGTCTCGTCCTCGGCCACGA
>CAYLMS010000243.1:0-3412 GCA_964384455.1 uncultured Microbacterium sp.
GCCGCCGAGTCCGCCAGCGCCGCGACCACCGCGGCGGCCGGGCCCGAGTACGGCGGATGCTCGCGCACCCAGCGCACGGGCAGGTCGGGGTCGAGCACGTCGGCGGCGACGGTCACGCGCCGGGCACCGGCATCCGTCGCCGCGGTCACGGCGCGACTGAGCAGGGTGACGCCGTCGAGTGCGAGCAGGGGCTTGACCGCGCCGCCGAGCCGGGAGCCGCGGCCTCCGGCGAGCAGGATGGCGTCGAGCGTCACGGCTCGTCCGGCCTCGTCCACGATCCGGAGCGGCCGCCCTCCTTGGCGACGATGCGCACGTGCTCGATCGAGGTCGCCTTGTCGAGCCCCTTGACCATGTCGACCACCGCGAGCGCCGCCACCGACACCGCGGTCAGCGCCTCCATCTCGACCCCGGTGCGGTCGGCGGTGCGCACGGTCGCCTCGAGCTCGACCCCGCCGTCGACGATCGCCAGGTCGACGGATGCCCCGTGCACGCCGATCACGTGCGCCAGCGGCAGTAGCTCGGGCGTGCGCTTGGCGGCCTGGATGCCGGCGATCCGCGCGACGGCGAGCACATCGCCCTTGGGCACCGCCCCGTCGCGCAGCGCCGCCACGACGTGCGGCGCGCAGCGCACGAAGCCGCGCGCGGTGGCCGCGCGCACGGTCGGCGCCTTGGCGGTGACATCGACCATGCGCGCATGACCGGACGAATCGAGGTGGGTGAAACCGCTCATGAGATCAGCATGACATCGACCGGATCGCCCGCAGCGACCGCCTGCACATGCTCGGCGACGACGGCATACGCCTCGGCCTGGGCGAGTCCTCCGGCCAGATGCGAGCCCGAGCCGCCGGCGGTGGCCGGCCGCACCCGCCAGCGTGCCGGATCGGTGCGGTCGATCGCCGCAGGCAGATACTGCCTTCGTCCGGGCGGGGTGCGCCATGCCTGCGCGGCGGGCAGGCGCAGCACCGGGCGGTGCAGCAGCGTGCGGCCCTGCATGGCCAGCAGCGCCGGCCGCACGAACGCTTCGAACGACACCGCGACGCTCACGGGGTTGCCGGGCAGCGCGAACATCAGCGCGCCGGAGGGCAGCATCCCGAATCCCTGCGGCTTGCCCGGCTGCATCGCCACCTTCGCGAACTCCAGCGTGCCCGCCAGCGTGTCTTTGACCACCTCGTAGGCGCCGGCGCTCACCCCGCCCGAGGTGATCACCGCATCGACGCCCGCGGCATCCGCGCGCGCGAGCACCTCGCGCAGCGCGTCGAGGTCGTCGGGCACGCTCGCGCGCAGTGCCAGCTCGGCGCCGGCCTGCACGACCAGCCCGGCCAGCAGGTGCGAGTTCGATTCGGGAATCTGGCCGCGCTGCAGCGGCGTGCCCGGCGGCACCAGCTCCGAGCCGGTGGAGATCACCGCCATCCGTGGCGCTCGCCGGACCCGCACCCGGTCGACGCCGGCCGCAGCCGCCGCGCCCAGCTGCAGGGCACCCAGCAGCGCGCCGGCACTCACCACCGCGGTGCCCGCGGCGAGGTCCTCGGCCCGGCGGCGGAGGTGCGCGCCCGGGCGCGGTGGCACGAGCACGGCGGCCTCGCCGAGTCCGCCGGCAAGTCCGTGCGCGGTGTCTTCGAAGGGCACCACGGCGTCGGCATCGGCCGGCACGGGTGCTCCGGTCATGATGCGCGCGGCCTCGCCCGGCTGCAGCGGTGGATCGAGCGGGCTGCCTGCCGGCAGGTCGGCGACGACCCGCAGCAGCACGGGACGGTCGGCGGATGCCGTGCGCACATCCGCTGCGCGCACGGCGAAGCCGTCCATCGCGGAGTTGTCGAATCCGGGGATGTCCACGCGCGCGTGCACCGGCTCGGCGAGCGTGCGGCCGAGCGCATCGCCGAGCGCGGACTCGTGCGCGTCGAGCAGCCGGACGGCGCCGAGGATGCCGGCGAGGTGCTCGTCGACCGAGCGCAGCTCGCTCACCGCGCCGCGCCCGCGGGCAGCCGGTCCCAGGCGTCAGCGCCGCCGGCGAGCACCGATGCCTCGACGCCTGCGCTGCGCAGCGCCCTGGCCGCCGCCAGCGCGCGCCCGCCCACTTGGCACACGACCACGACCGGTCCCTTGATCGCGCCAGGGTCGGCGAGCACCTGCTGCAGCGGCACGTTCACCGCGCCCGGGAACGTGCCGCGCAGGGCGAGCTCGGCGGGCTCGCGCACGTCGATCAGCGCGGGTGCATCGTCCGCGGCGAGGGCCGCGGCGAGGGCTGACGCCTCGAGGTGCGGCACGGCAGGCGCGGGTGCAGCGGCCGGGGATGCGGCGGGCACCGCGGCGGCGCGCAGCGGCACCTCACGCTGCCTGGCTCCGAGTCCGTCGATCACGAGCACGCGGCCGATCAGCGGCCGGCCGATGCCCGCGATCAGCTTGATCGCCTCGACCGCCAGCAGCGACCCCACCTGCAGGCACAGCGCTCCGAGCACGCCGGTCTGCGCGCAGCTGGGCACCTCGCCGACGCTGCCTGGCGGGTACAGGTCGCGCAGCTGCACCGCAGGCACACCCGCCGGCGGGTGCGACCAGAACACCGTGACCTGCGCGTCGAAGCCCTGCACCGTGCCCCACACCAAGGGCACCCCGAGGCCGTCGCACGCCGCGGCGACCAGCTCGCGGGTGTCGAACGTGTCGGTGCCGTCGATCACGAGGTGCGCACCGGCGAGCAGCTGCGCCGCGTTCGCGGCATCCAGTCGCACCCGCCGTGCGATCACCCGGGTCTCCGGCGCCAGGTCGGCGGCGGCGCGCACCGCCGAATCCACCTTGGCCGCTCCGACATCGCCCAGCCGGTGCATCACCTGGCGCTGCAGGTTGGTCGCCTCGACCCGATCGTCGTCGATCACCGTCAGCGTGCCGACGCCCGCAGCGGCGAGCGCGAGCACGACCGGCGAGCCCAGCCCGCCCGCGCCGACCACGGCGACGTGCGCGGCGGCGAGCCGACGCTGGCCCAGTTCGCCGAACGGCACCAGGCTCGCGTGCCGCGCGGTGCGCCGTCGTTCCGCCTCGCTGAGGGCGGCGATCGGCTCGACCAGCGGAGGCAGCGGCATGACACCAGGCTAGTCGCGCGGTGCCACGTGCGGCCCGGGCGCTGCGCCGTGTAATCCGCGGATGCGGATATTCACGGTTCGATGATCCGCACGTGCGGATAGGGTCGGAACATGTCGAGCTACAAGATCTCCGAAGCTGCGCGCCTATTGGGCGTCAGCGACGACACCGTGCGTCGCTGGATCGACCAGGGCGTGCTCGCCGTCACCGACGCTTCGCCCGCCGAGGTGCCCGGCGAGGCGCTCGCCGCGCGCGCCGTGGCGCTGGCCGCCGCCCCCGCAGACCCCACCGACGTGCTCTCCAGCGCGCGCAACCGGTTCGTGGGCATCGTCACGAAGGTGCA
>CAYLMS010000244.1:0-3393 GCA_964384455.1 uncultured Microbacterium sp.
GGGGCGGGGGGTCGGTGTGGTGGGGGGGGTCGCGGCGGCGGTGGTGCGGGGGGCGGGCTGGGCGGCGCGGGGCCGCCGGGTGGTCACGACCCCCCCGCGCCCCGCGCTCGAGCGGTCGCATGCGGGGCTCGGCTGGTTCGCGCTCGCACCGGCCACTCCCACCGGTGTGATCGCGGCGCGCAGTCTCGTCTACTGGCTGCGCGACGGCCGCTACCTGGTCAACGCGGCGGTGATCCCGGTGGCGGCACTGCTGGCGACCGTGCCGTTGCTGGTCGCCGGTGTGCCGGTGGGGATAGTCGCCCTCGTGCCCGTGCCGATCGCGGCGCTGCTGTTCGGCTGGCTGCCGCACGACGACCTCGCGTACGACTCGACGGCGGTCTGGCTGCATCTCGCCAGCGGCACCCGTGGCATCGCCGACCGGGTCGGCCGGATCCTGCCGGTGCTGCTCATCGCGATTCCAGTGCTCGCGATCGGAGCCGTCGTCTCCATCGCACTGAACGGGCGCTGGGCGGTGCTGCCCGCGCTCGCCGGAGTGGCCGCGGCGCTGCTGGCCGCGGGACTCGGGCTGTCGTCGGTGGCATCGGTGCTGGCGCCCTATCCGGTGCCGCATCCGGGGGACAGTCCCTTCCAGCAGCCGCAGCGCAGCGGCGGATCGGCGTTCGGGGTGCAGGCAGCGGTGCTCGCGCTCACCGTGGTCTCCGCCGCGCCCGCCACATGGCTCGCTTGGCTCGCGGTGGCCGGCGACGCCTCGTTCGCGCTGCCGGCGCTGTGGGCGGGACTCGGCGGCGGACTGCTGGTGCTCGTCGGCGGGCTGGCGGCGGGGGCGGCCGTGTTCGACCGGCGGGGCACGCGGCTGATGGAGTTCGCCGAGGGCGCATGACCCGCCCCCCGCGCACCGCCGCGGACTACACTGGCTGGCTATGAGCAGCCCCGCAGGCACCCCGGATGACGGGGGCCTCGCCCTCCTGGATCGTGAGCTCGAAGAGCTCCTCCGCGAGGAGCATCTCGAGCCGGGTGATCATGAGCGCTTCTCGCACTACGTGAAGAAGGACAAGATCCTCGAATCCGCGCTGACCGGCAAGCCCGTGCGGGCGCTGTGCGGAAAGAAGTGGACCCCCGGCAGGGACCCGGAGAAGTTCCCCGTGTGCCCGACCTGCCGCGAGATCTACGAGGGCCTGCGCACCTGAGTCGGTAGCGCCGGGTCGGCGCGGCCGAGTCCACGGGCGCGTGCGGGCAGTTCCGCGCGTGCGCGGGCGTGCAGGTCGCGCGCGGCGCGCACTCCCGCGGCGCCGAGCCACGCCGCATCCGGCACACCGTCGACCATCAGCGGCACCTGCAAGGGGCGCGCGGCGCGTGGCACGGCATGAACCGGCGCGGTCAACAGCAGCTCGCTGGTCGCGATGCCGTCGTCGAGCACCCGGAACGCGTGCTTGCGGCCACCGACCGACTGCTTGTCGGGCGACGTCTTGGCCACGCTCACCCAGCCGCCGGCGGCATCCTGCCTGGCGACCAGCTTGTAGACCATGCCCGCAGTCGGGGTGCCAGATCCGGTCGCGACCGAGGTGCCCACCCCGTAGGCATCGACGGGCGAGGCGGCCAATGCGGCGATCGCGAACTCGTCGAGATCACTGGTGACGGTGATCCTCGTGCCGACGGCTCCCAGCCCGTCGAGCTGGGCGCGCACGGCCGCCGCCACAGCGGGCAGGTCGCCCGAATCGATCCGCACGCCGCCGAGCGCGGGCCCCGCGACCCGCACGGCCAGTTCCACGCCGCGGTGCAGATCGTAGGTGTCCACCAGCAGGGTGGTGCCAGGCCCAAGGGCGGCCACCTGGGCGCGGAACGCCGCCTCCTCGCTGTCGTGCAGCAGGGTGAATGCGTGGGCGGCGGTGCCCATCGTCGGGATGCCCCATACCCGGCCGGCCTCGAGATTGCTCGTGGCATCGAATCCGGCGATGTAGGCGGCGCGGGCAGCGGCAACCGCCGATGCCTCCGCGGTGCGGCGCGATCCCATCTCGGCCAGCGGCCGGGATCCCGCGGCCAGCCGCATCCGCGCCGCCGCCGTGGCCACCGCGCTGTCGTGGTTGAGCACACTCAGGGCGAGGGTCTCGAGCACGACGGCGTCGGCGAACGTGCCCTCCACGGTGAGCACGGGGGAGCCGGGGAAGTACAGTTCGCCCTCGCGGTAGCCGGTGAGGGTGCCCGTGAACCGGTAGTCGATGAGGTAGTCGACGGTCGCCTCGCTCACTATCCGTTCGGCCCGCAGGAATGCGAGCTCGTCGGGGCCGAAGCGGAAGTCCTGAAGCAGCGCCAGCAGCCGCCCGGTGCCCGCGACCACGCCGAAGCGCCGTCCGCCGGCCAGTCGGCGGGCGAACAGTTCGAACACGCAGTGCCGTGACGCCGTGCCGTCCCGCAGCGCGGCGTCGAGCATCGTGAGCTCGTACCGGTCGGTCAGCAGTGCCGTCGAGACGCGCATGGCGTCAGCCTAGCGAGCGCGCTGGCGTAGGCTTTTCGCGTGAACGACGCGCCCATCGGCATCTTCGACTCGGGCGTCGGCGGACTCACGGTCGCCCGCGCAATCACCGATCAACTGCCGCGCGAGTCGGTGCTCTATCTGGGTGACACGGCGCACTCGCCGTACGGCCCGAAGCCGATCGCCGACGTGCGCCGATACGGCCTCGAGGTGCTCGACACGCTGGTGGGTGAGGGCGTGAAGATGCTCGTGATCGCCTGCAACACGGCATCCGCAGCACTGCTGCACGACGCCAGGGAGCGCTACGACGTGCCCGTCGTGGAGGTGATCGGCCCGGCCGTGCGCACGGCGATGTCGACCACCCGCAACGGCCGCATCGGCGTGATCGGCACCTCGGGCACCATCGCGTCCGGCGCCTACCAGGACATGCTGGCCGTGAACGACCGTCTCACCGTGCTGGCCGCGGCGTGCCCCGCCTTCGTCGACTTCGTGGAGGCGGGCGTCACCGATTCGCCCGAACTGCTCGCCGCAGCCGAGGGCTATCTCGCCCCGCTGCGGCACGCCGGCGTGGACACCCTGGTGCTGGGCTGCACGCACTACCCGTTCCTCAAAGGCGCGATCAGCTACGTCATGGGGGCGGGGGTATCACTCGTCTCGAGCGACACCGAGACCGCCAGCGACGTGTATCGTCAGCTGGTCAGCCGCGACCTGCTCGCGGGGCCGGATGCCGTCGCCTCGCACATGTACGAGGCCACCGGCGACTCGGCCGAGGACTTCCTGCGCCTGGCGCACCGGCTGCTGGGCCGCGAGGTGCGCGACGTGCGCCTGGTGGCCACCGGAGCCATCGACCTGCCCCGCTGAAACGAGGAGAACCATGAGCGACACCGCCCGTTCCGACGGACGCGCCGCCGCCGAATTGCGCC
>CAYLMS010000245.1:0-3374 GCA_964384455.1 uncultured Microbacterium sp.
CTCTTTGAACAGTTCGCCGCGGTGCCGGTGCTGTGATGGGCGACGATCGCACCGATGACTTGCTCAAGGAAATTGCCTCGAAGCACGGCGTGGCCTTAGACCGAGAAGATCCGATTTTGATAGTGCAGACCATGCACGCGCGGTTATTGGCCGAGAGCCGGTCCGCGCAACACACCATGCTCGAGGACTATCGCACCACGCTCGAAGGCCTGTTGGACCGATGGAGCGCGGAGACGACAGCGAAAGCGGAGCGGATCGTCACGGCCTCGCTCACGGCTACCACGGAGACCATGAAGGCGGAGATGGCGACCCACACCACGGACCTGGCCAGCGCCATCCGCAAAGAAGTCACCGTTGTGATGGAAGAGACAGAGTCGAGGATGCGCAGGGCCACCACAGTGGGGTACGTGAGTCTCCTCGCAGCGCTCGTGACCTTTCTCTCAGCCGTCGTGGTCTATTGGACGCTGCGACCCTAACCTGCGAGCCCACCCCAACAGATAGGGGCAACATCCGCGCATGACGAATGCCTAAATTAAAGGCAACCTGCTAAAAAGGCGATGAGTTGCGGTCACACCGCGAACTCGCTGCATTTGTTCACACGGTTACCCCCAGAAGATGGGGATAGTGAGGCGGCTCTTGTGATGAGCAAGCGCGCCAGCCAACGGCCACGGAGGGCTGGCACGCCTGTAGCGCTCCATTCGCCGAACTCAGAATTGGGCGTCCCCGCCCCGCCGTAAGTGAGGGGCGGCGAACGCGATCAAACGAAGGAGACGGAGTCGTAATTCCTTCCCCTCTCCTGCTGTCCCCTCGCACCACTCCATTCCTCCTCAGCCTTTCGGCGGGGGCAACGCATCAGGATAGTGCTTGGCGATGATCCGATTGAGTCGCGTCACCAGATCGGGACGCTTGAAGGTCACATGCCCGTTCTGATTCTTAAAGAGCCGCACCGCAAAGTACTCATTCTCCGCTCTCTTCGGCCACACGGACGACGCGTGCATAGCCGAAGAAATAAGACCATAGGACGCGCTCCGATGATCAGCCTCGGGTTTTCCATCGCAGAGGTGAAAGACGCGCAAGAGGTCGTCGAGATGATCGGTTTGCGTATGGTTGGCGCTGCCGTAGGAGGTCAAGTACCTCATCACGATGCGCTTCCCAAATTTCTGCGGCAGATTCGTCTTGTAGTCCCACGAGAGCCGACGAAAGCACTCGATCACCCCTTGCTCGAACATCTCCGCGCGAGTGGCATGGAGCGTGGAAAAGGTGGCAACAATCGCCTCGCGCGTCAATTCCGGCACTGTGTTGCCATGGATCTGCTCATCCACTTCCTTGCGCTTCGACGCGGACATCATGGACCGTAGGCCAGAGTCGTTCAACAGCGTCGTCCATCCGCCGGCATCCACACAGGCTTGCAACATCTCCAGCAGCGTCGTTCTATTGGAATATTCACCGGTCATATGAAGCCCGCTGCCTCGCCACCCACGGGCTAACGACACATCAGGAAAGCCGAGCCGTGCCGCAGTGGCAAGAGTTTGGGCCTGCTCGAGTTTGTCAAGCGCCCCGCGAAAGAGCGTCAGCACCGCTTCCCGCTGCTGCAACAGATTGGCAATGCTCAGACTCGGAATCAGCTCATGCTCTGGTCCTGCCTCACCGTCTGGGGTCACAAAGATCGTCTCCGCTTGGGTCGTCATGGTGTCGTCCTTTCTCTGTCCGGAAACCGGGCAATCGTAGGGAATCTGAAACGGGCCGACCCACGCGCCTGATTGAGCTTTTGCAGTGAGGTCGGCCAAGATCCAGTCTTGCAACGCTGGATCAACCCCTTGCTTGGTCCAGTATTCACGTGCTTGTCGTTCCGCTTCGCCCATGCTTGTCTCTTCTCTCCTCTTACAAACCCCTCGTGATCGTGAGGTGGTTGCGGTAGTCACGCGCCCGTTGTCCAACGAGTACCCGATGTGCTCGGGAGCGCTGGGCTTTGTCCGCGATGTATTCACGTAACTCGATGCCGTCCCATGAGGGAGGAATACGGTCCTGGTTGATGGCGGCATGGATGTCATGACGGATGCTTCTCAGCAGATCGCTCACAAATCGCCGTTGGTCTCGTTTTGTCATGAGTCACCCTACTGCCTGGCGAAAAGAAGACACGGGTGCCTGTCGCTGGCAGTCTCGGCACATCGCAAACGCCTGGTCGTCGTAGTTCGTGGGGCCGTCGTCTTCAAGGAAGAACGTCCCGTCCTCGCCGAGCATCACGCGCCTGGTCATGTCAATCGTGAACGGTCCCCAGCTCTGGCAGTCTGGACAGTGCCAGCTCTCGCCCTCATTCGTATTCACCGATTCGTCGATCCTGTCTGGTGTCATGATGCTGTCCTTTCTTTCTCGTTCCCGACGGTTATCCTGTTCCATTCGTGTCATCCGTCCTCAGTATTTCGACCTGACGCCTCATCCTTCCCCGTCCAGCCAGTCTTCATCGGCGAAAGAGACGTGCCGCCCCTCCCCCATCACGAGATGGTCGAGCACGCGAATGCCCAGTAACTCGCCCGCGCTGACGAGTCGTTTCGTCAACGTGCGATCTTCTAGGCTTGGGGTCGGATCTCCACTGGGGTGGTTATGAGCAAACAGGACGGCCGCGGCATTCATCGCGACCGCGGCTTTGAAGGCCTCCCGCGGATGGACGATCGAGAGCGTGAGGCTCCCGACCGACACGACCTGATAGCCGACCGGTGTGTTCTTCGCGTCGAGGAACACCACGACGAATTCCTCGTGTGGTCGCCCCTCGAAGTGGGCGCGCAGCAATCTCGACACATCGGATGAATCAGCAATCTTGGGTGCGCCATAGAGGGGTGAATGACGTTCCTTCACCACCTGCAACCGATAGAGGGGGATACAAACTGACGTGGTGCCATGCTGGTTCTGATTTTCTGGGATGATTTGCTTCGTCATCTTTTCACCTTTCCCTTCTATGTAATTCCTAGTCAGGGAGCCGGAACGGGCGCCCCCGTTTCGACTCCTCGTTGTTGACCTACCGTGAATATTTCTCGGTGAGATACTTGCGATGGGCCATCCGATCGAGCTGCGCGAGATCGAGGTGCACCCGATCGCAGAAATGACGGAGATCCGTGAGGAAATCGGCCAGCACGGTGTCGACCGAGGCGCCCGGCTCCCGGAGAGCCGCCACGCGATAGGAGGCCAGCGCCTGCGCGACTCGATCCGCCCGAACCGCATTCGGGTGTCTTTTTGCCCTTCGAACATTCGCCCGATACATCGTTACGGTGTTCATCATCTTTTCCTTTCTGTTGGACTGTCTCCCCATGAGAACAGCCACCCACGAGACCAACGGCCACAGCGCGTCGACCGGCCCACCGGTCTCTTTCACGAACATG
>CAYLMS010000246.1:0-3349 GCA_964384455.1 uncultured Microbacterium sp.
CCCACAGCCCGTAGGCCGCCTTCACCGCCACCTGACTGGTGACGTAGTCGCAGCGGAACGCCCGATTGGGCGGCAGCCAGGTGGCTGCATCCGCATCGCCCTTGGCCTGGTTCGTCGCGCCGTCGACGGCGAGCAGGTTGCGCGGATCGTTCGCGAAACGCACCCGCTGCTCGGCAGAGAGCTGCTGCGCCCCGGTCTGCCAGGCATCCGACAGCGCGACGATGTGGTCGATCTGCACGAGCGCCGACGTGCCCTGACCGCGCGCGAAGTCGATCACCTTCGCCGTGTAGGGGTCGCGCAGGATGCCGCTGAGCACGGTGCACGCGCCGCGCTTGGTGATCGTGGCCAGGTCGCGGGCGAGGATGTCGTCGCGCGTGTCGCACCCGTTGCGGTCGGTGTCGGCCCAGGCCGCACCGAACTGCTCGCGTGTGTAGCCGGTCTTCGGCGCCCGCCCCTTCACCGGCAGCGTGTCGAGCAATGCCAGGGTCGCGCGCGCCGTGGCCGAGGTGGGCGTCGGCAGAGCCGTCGGTGTCGGCGTGCCGACCGCGGCGCCGAGCGGGTCGGCGGCGGGCGGCTGCGCCATCAACGCCCCGAGCCCGATCACGAGGAGCAGCATGGCGGCGCCTACTCCCGCCCCGAGCGCCGCGCGCTTGCTCCTTGCCGCCATGCCGATCCCCCGTCGCGGGCCGCTGCACGCCCACCGCCACCCTACGCCGCGCCGACGCGTCCGCCGCGACACTGGCGCCCGGCCGGCGGCTGTGCCTAGCGTGGAGGCATGGCCCTCTCGTTCCCCGCCGCTGTCTACGCCGACCGGCTCGCGCGCGCCGGCGCGCTCACGCGCGAGGCCGGGCTCGACGGCATCGTCGTCGGGCCGGGCGCCGACCTCGACTATCTGCTCGGCGTGCACGGCGACACCATCGAGCGGCTGACGGCCCTCGTCATCCCCGCCCACGGCGACCCCTGCGTGGTCGTGCCGCGCATGGAGCTCGCGAAGGTGCGCGACAGCGCGGCCGCCGCGCTCGCGCTGCCGGTGTCGGAGTGGGTCGACGGCGACGACCCTTACGCGCTCGTCGCCGAGGTGCTGGGCGCGACCGTGCGGGTGGCGTTCTCGGAGGCGCTGCCGGCGCTGCACGTGGTGCCGCTCGTCGAGCGACTGCGGGTGCGCCCCGAACTGGCCACTGCGGTGCTGCGCAAGCAGCGCATGATCAAGCATGCCGTCGAGCTCACCGAACTGCGCCGGGCCGGCGTCGCGATCGACGCCGTGCACCGCCGGGTTCCGGGGATGCTGCGCGCCGGCCGCACCGAGCGCGCGGTGGCCGCCGAGATCGCCGAGGCGATCGTGGCCGAGGGGCACAGCACGGCGGAGTTCGTGATCGTCGGCTCGGGACCGAACGGCGCCGAACCGCACCACGAGGTCTCCGACCGGGTGATCGCGCCAGGCGACATCGTGGTGGTCGACATCGGCGGGGCGGTGGCATCCGGCTACAACTCCGACTGCACGCGCACCTACGTCGTCGGCGTGCCCGACGCCGAGGCGGCGCGGCGCATCGACGTGCTCGTGCGCGCGCAGCAGGCGGCGGTCGACGCGGTGCGGCCGGGCGTCACCGCCGAGCAGGTGGATGCCGCCGCGCGCGACGTGCTCGCCGCGGCAGGGCTGGCCGACGCCTTCGTGCACCGCACGGGCCACGGCATCGGGGTGTCGGTGCACGAAGAGCCCTACATCTCGCCCGGCAACGCGCTGCCGCTGCGCGAGGGCATGGTGTTCAGCATCGAGCCGGGCATCTACTTCCCCGACGCGTGGGGAGCGCGCATCGAAGACATCGTGGCGGTCACCGCCGACGGCTGCGAGCGGCTGAACACGGTGCCGCACGGCCTGACGGCGGCCGGGTGACGGCCAGCGGCAGTCCGCGATTGAACTGTGGACGCAACGGAGCGCTGCGGGAACAGGCGACCCCGCGTCGAGAGGCGAGTTCTTGCGTGGGATCAGGGGTCTGGCGGGGTCGCTGCGCCTGTCGGTGAGTCTGATGACCCACTCATCGCGGCGTCGGCGGAGCCAAGGAGACGCACTCGAACTCCGCTGACGGAGGCGGAAGTGGACGCTATGCGAACAGCCCGCCCAACGGCATCAGTGTCACCGCTCTGGCGAAGCAGTTCGGAGCGCATCGTGGCACCGCCTGGGCGAAGACACGGGCAACAGCCCCGGAAGCAGCGAGCTGTCAGTGGGTTCTGCGACGTAGGACGTGAGTAATGCGCTGCCGCGAGACGAACCAGGCCTCCAGTTCCGGGTCCATCGCTGCCAGTACCCAGCGCATCGCGTTCAAGTCACGTCGCACCACCCCAGCGCGCAGCAACGGTTCCAGATGAGCGACGCGATTTCTGAGCCGATACACGTCATCAACCCGGGTAACGAGCGCTGCCGGTGTCGCATTGAGGTAGGGGAACGCGGCCTTCAGCGAGTCGTTCCAGAGCCGTTGACGGCCGGGGTCGCGGTCTGGGAGGAGGTAGCGCCAGGTGCCGAAAGACAGTTGCGCCACGACGTCGGCATGTGTGACCAGTCGCCCACGCTTGCCGCGCAGTGCCGCGCTGGCTTGTTCGGTTGCTCGTGTGATGTTCGTGCCAATCAGTCGGCGCAGCAGCCGGGAAGGGTCGAGCAGCCAGTCCGCCGAGTGGGGTCGGCCGGTTGCACGGTCCAACTGCGCGGCGTTCCACTCGGCCAGGCGCGCGTCCAACGCATTTCGGAGGAACACCTCGAAGACATGCAGGCTCTCGTAGACCGCACCCGACAGATCGATATTCCACTGGTAGAGGCGCAACGCCTCACGGGTGTTGCCGTCTGCGGCAAACAGGTAAGGCTGGAGCCTGGGCCCGCTGATCGCCGCGACCATCGCGTTGATGGTCGCGGCGGGGTCAGAGGCGCCGGTCATGGGGTAGACTCTATGGCGCAAGCGCAGGCAGGTCTCTGCGTTACACATCTACTGAAGGTCCGACGGTCTACACCGCTCGGGCCTTCAGACGTTCAGCGAGGACGACTACAGGCACCTCGCCGCCGAAGTCGATGCCGCGTGCGAGGAGCAAAGCGCCGGACGGGACCACTCCACATCTAGCGACTTCGTGTGTTCCCGTAAGGATGATTGGGTGGAGCCTAGCGGATTCGAACCGCTGACATCCTGCTTGCAAAGCAGGCGCTCTACCAACTGAGCTAAGGCCCCGGGGCTGCGGGTGGGGGTACCAGGACTTGAACCTGGGACCTCTTCATTATCAGTGAAGCGCTCTAACCGCCTGAGCTATAGCCCCGATCGTGACGACGACTCGCGTCGTCAACCTCCAAGAGATTACCGGACGCGCCCGG
>CAYLMS010000247.1:0-3341 GCA_964384455.1 uncultured Microbacterium sp.
GCCTCGATGCCGCCTACACCCCAGCCGAGCACGCCGAGCCCGTTGACCATCGTGGTGTGCGAGTCGGTGCCCACCAGGGTGTCGGGGTAGGCGCGCAGCACTCCGTCGACGGTGCGGGTGAACGTGACGCGGGCGAGGTACTCGATGTTGACCTGGTGCACGATGCCGGTGCCGGGGGGCACCACCTTGAAGTCGTCGAACGCGGTCTGCCCCCAGCGCAGGAATTGATACCGCTCCCCGTTGCGCTGGTACTCGAGTTCGACGTTGCGCTCGAACGCGTCGGGGGTGCCGAACAGGTCGGCGATCACGGAGTGGTCGATCACGAGTTCGGCCGGCGAGAGCGGGTTGATCCTGGTCGGGTCCCCGCCCAGGTCGACGACCGCCTCGCGCATCGTGGCGAGATCGACGATGCACGGCACTCCGGTGAAGTCCTGCATGATCACACGCGCGGGCGTGAACTGGATCTCGGTGTCGGGCTCCGCGGCAGGGTCCCACGAGCCGAGCGCCGTGATCTGCGCGCTCGTGACGTTGGCGCCGTCCTCGGTGCGCAGCAGGTTCTCCAGCAGCACCTTGAGGCTGAACGGCAGCCGCTCGAAGCCCGCAACGGTGTCGATGCGGAAGATCTCGTAGTCGGTGCTGCCGACTGTCAGGGTGCTCCTGGCACCGAAGCTGTCAACTGTTGACACGGCTGGCTCCTTCGTCGGCGGCACGATTTATCTTGACGTCGAGATAAATGTAGCACCGCCGGCGTGTCTCACGCCTCGGTGCGCGGATGCAGCGCGCGCACGGTCAGCCACGTCACCGCGAGCAGCGGCGCGAACAACGGGAGCCCCAGCACGAGCTTGAGCGTGGCCAGCGCCGACACGGCGTCGGCGAGGTACAGCGGCAGCTCGACCGCCAGTCGCACGCCGAACAGCGCCGCCCAGCCGATGGTGAGCCAGAAGTACACACGCCGCTTGCGCCGGTCGCTGCGCCACGCGGTGCCCTCCCCCATCAGCCACCCCGCGGCCAGGCCGATCAACGGCCAGCCGATCAGCGCGGAGACGAGCATCGCCGTGCCGTAGACGCCGTTCGTGACCAGTCCGAGCAGGAAGTTGTCGGCGGCGCGGCCGGTCCACAGGGCGAGGCCCGCTGCCGCGGCCGTGGCGACGAGTCCGCCGAGCGCGGCGGCGACCGGCGAGCGGCGCAGCAGCCGCATGGCGGTGAAGATCGCGGCGAGTCCGACCGACAGTCCGATCGACAGCCACAGATCGCCCTGCCTGCTGACCTTATCGAGGGTCGCCGTCCAGGTGACGAGGAACACCAGAGTGGGGAGCACCGATTCGGCCACCCCGCGCCACCCGCCCATCGCCGCCCACACGACGTGACCGGTGGAGTCGTGCTTCGCCGGGTCGAGGCCCGCGCGGCGCGCCGCGCCGCCCAGCGCGGCGCCGACGAGCTCGGATGCCGTCGGCTGCGCGTCGCGGTCAGGGGCAGGGTCGCTCACGCCGCGCCCGGCGTGGTGGGCATGCGCAACGGGATCAGGTCGCGCGGCGGCATGGGCGCGGTGCCGCGCACGACCACCAGCGAGCGGAACAGATCCTCCACCTGGGCGGCGGCATCCACGTCGCTCGTCGCCGCGCCGCCGATCACACCGCGCAGGAACCAGCGGGGGCCGTCGACCCCGACGAAACGCGCCAGGCGCCTGCTGACCTCGCCGTCGGCGGTAGCCGCCACCGGCACCTCCGCGAGCAGCTCGGGGCCGAGCGGGCCCTCGCGCTCCTCCACGCGCCCGCCCTGCTGGCGCACCTGTTCCCGGATCTGGGTGCGGATCTCGTCCCACAGCCCGCCGCTGCGTGACGCCGCGAACGGCTGCACCTGCAGCGTCGAATCGGCGTAGTCGAGGCCGACGGCGACGATCCGCTGCGTCTGCTCCTCGACCTCCAGCCGCAGGTTCAGCCCCTCGCGCGGGAGGATCTTTACCGCGCCCAGGTCGATGTAGGGGCGCACCGGATTGGCCTCGGACTCGTCGAAGGGTCCGCCCGTCGCGCGGTCCGCGGGGGCGGACTTGCCGGATGCCGCTGCTGCGGTGTCGTCGCTCATGCGCCTGTTCCGTTCTGATAGCCGGTGGAGCCGAATCCGCTGTCGCCGCGGGTGCTGTCCGGCAGGGTCTGCACCGGCACGAATCGGGCGCGCGGCACGGGCATCACGATCAGCTGTGCGATGCGATCCCCCACGGCGACGTCGTACGCCTCGGTGCGGTCGGTGTTCAGCAGTGACACCTTGATCTCGCCTCGATACCCGGCGTCGACGGTGCCCGGGGCGTTCACGACGGTGATGCCGTGCCGCGCTGCGAGCCCGCTGCGGGGCACGACGAAGCCGACGTAGCCGTCGGGCAGCGCGATGCGCACCCCTGTCGGCACGAGGGCGCGCTCGCCGGGCGCAAGGTGCACCGCCTCTGCCGCCACCAGGTCTGCCCCGGCGTCGCCGGGGTGCGCATAGCGGGGCGCTGCGGGCGCGATAATGGGGACGTCCACGGTTTCCGGCACGCAACGAGGGTAATGCAGAACGTGCAACGCGACATCCCCGGCCGCTATCGGGAGCGCCTCACGCCGCCGCTGTGGGTGTTCGCCGCCGCGGCGGTGACCGGCCCGATGGCTGCTCTGGTCGTCGTGCCGATCGACCCATCGCTGTCGCTGGTGGCGGGGGTGCTGGTCAGCCTCGCGGTCATCGCAGCGCTGGTGGCCGGTTCTCCGGTGATTGAGGTGGCCGACGGCAGCCTGCGCGCAGGCCGCGCACACATCGACGTGCGCTGGTTGGGCGTGCCGGCCGAATTCCACGGCGCCGAGGCGCGCGCCCAGCGCGGCCCCGGGCTCGATGCGCGCAGCTGGCACCTGATCCGAGGCGGCGTCGACGCGCTCGTCGTCGTGCCGGTCACCGACCCCGACGACCCGGTGACCTCGTGGGTGATCTCCACCCGCACGCCCGACCGGCTCGCGGCGGCCATCGCGCGGGCCGCTGCTACGCCGCGCACTCCCGGCAGATAGCACCGGCGGCATCCTCGTGGTGCAGCTGCGAGCGGTGCTTGACCAGGAAGCAGTTCACGCAGGTGAACTCGTCGTCCTGCGCGGGCAGCACGACGACGTCGAGCTCGAGGTCGGAAAGGTCGGCGCCCGGCAGCTCGAACCCCGACGGATTGTCCGCATCCTCCAGGTCGACCGTGCCGGACAGCTTGTCGGGCACGCGCTCCTTGAGGGCCTCGATCGACTCGCTGTCGTCGTCGGTCTTGCGGGGGGCGTCGTAGTCGGTGGCCATTCGTCTCTTCCGTGCTGTCTGCGGCCGCTCACCTCGTGATCGGCGGC
>CAYLMS010000248.1:0-3334 GCA_964384455.1 uncultured Microbacterium sp.
CGCCGGATGACGAAGTTCGCGCCCTCGCCTCGCCCGATCTCGTCGGCGATCACCCGCTCCACGATCGCGGCGTACTCGGCGTCGGCGATGTCGAAGCCGGGGGAGGTCAGCGCGATCGGAGCCGTCGGCAGGTCGGCCAGCGCCTGGGCGACCGGCACCGCGTCGTGCGTGTCGACCAGCAGGCAGCGCAGCGGCGCGCCGTCGTCGTGGCAGTCGAAGCCGCGCTCGCGCACCTGGCGGTACGGCACCAGCGCGAGCACTTCGCGCGGGCTGGCCGCGGCATCCGTCAACGGGATGTCGGCAAGCCGGGCGACATCGACGACCTCGCCGCGCAGCACCTCGACGGTGGCGCCGTCGCGCGCGATCAGCGCGAACGGCCCGCCCGAGTCACGGGCGGCGGACAGGGGGCTCGGAGTCATCGCCGGGCCTTTCGATCAGGGGGCGGCGACTCGTCGTGCAACGAGAAGACCGCCTCGGGGGCGGTCTCGATCATGTCGCGGACTCGCCTCAGCGGGCGGGCCACCAGGTGCGGTTCGCAGACATGTCGTCACCCTAGCACGAGCGCACCGGCCCTCCGCGTCCTCTCACCCGACCTCGTCGTCGACCCGATCGAGCAGTGCGCGCATCCGTCGGTGGCCGCCCGCTTCGTAGACCGCCACCATCACCAGCGGGGAGCAGGCGAGCAGTGGGATGGTCGCCCCGAGCCCGGCGCCGGCGAGCGATGCGACGACCGCGAGGCCGGCGACCGCGATCGCGCCGGCGAGCATGAGCGGGTGCAGCAGGTCGCCGGCGCCGACCAGCAGGTCGAACAGCACCACCAGCATGATCAGCACGAGCACGACCGGCACCGCGACGCTGAGCAGCACCGCGGTGTCGCCGATCACGGCCGTGCCGGCGAGCACGGCCGCCGCGGTCTGCAGCCCTGCGCCGACAGCGGCGATCGCGCCGAAGACCACGAGGTGCAGGTAGCCGAACGCGAACGCGCGGTCGCGTCGGCGCTGCAGCAGCTGCGCGAACGGCACCGTGAAGTACGCCCACCACAGCCCGAACGCGAGCAGCAGCCCGCCCACAGCGATCGTGACGGCCGGCACGCTCCAGCCCTGGGTGTGCACCACCGCCGAGATGGCGAGCACCGTGCCGAGCACCACTTCGCCGAGCGTGATGATCGCGAGGGTCGCGTAGCGCTCGGCGATGTGATGCGGATGCCACGGGGTGCCGCCGTCGTGCCGCTCGGCGATGGCGGGCACGAGCAGCTCGGCGACCACCAGCGCGAACATGAGCGGCATCCCGACCGCCGCCGACAGGTCGGCGACGATGACGGCGATCCAGCCGAGCTGCACGATGCTCACACCGACCGCGTAGGTCAGGCACGCCCGTCGACGCGCGGGGTCGTGGGTGGCCGCGCGCAGCCAGAGCGTGATCGTCGCGAGCCGCATGATCACGTACCCCGCGACCATGACGGCGTTGTCGATGTGTTCGCCGGCGGCGAGGGAGTGGAAGAACGCGGGCAGGCCGAGGGCCATCACCACCACGCCGAGCATCTCCACGAACGTCGCGATGCGGAAGAACACGTCGTCGGTGTCATAGGCCGACGACAGCCAGGAGAAGTTGATCCAGGCCCATGACACCGCGAACACGGCCAGCGCGAAGGCGAGCACGCCCGAGCCGGTGCGACCTGCCGCCAGCAGCTCCGCGGCCTGCGCGGAGGCCTGGCTGAAGGCCACGACGACGGTGAGGTCGAACAGCAGCTCCAGTGCGGTGGCCGCGCGGTGCGGCTCGTGCGGGTCGCGGCCGATCATCCGGATCCGTCCCCGAGGCGTGCTCATCGGCCAAGGCTAGGCGGTGCCCGGCCCGCGCCGCCAGGCGCACGCCGACGCGCCCGCCCCGGCGCCCGCGCGGCGGGGCGGGCGCGGCGTAGGCTGGAGCGCGTGCCAGCAGTGAACCTCGGGATGCCGAAGGTCCCCGACCTCCTCGCCCCTCGGCGCCGCAGCAGGCAGATCCGGGTGGGCAAGGTGCTGGTCGGCGGTGACGCGCCGGTCAGCGTGCAGTCGATGACGACCACCCCGACCACGAACATCAACGCCACGCTGCAGCAGATCGCCGAGCTGACCGCCTCGGGCTGCGAGATCGTCAGGGTCGCCGTGCCGAGCCAGGACGACGCCGACGTGCTGCACATCATCGCGGCCAAGAGCCAGATCCCGGTGATCGCCGACATCCACTTCCAGTCCCGCTACATCTACCAGGCGATCGACGCGGGTTGCGCGGCCGTGCGCGTCAATCCCGGCAACATCCGCGAGTTCGACGGCAACGTCGGCGAGATCGCCGCGGCGGCGCGCGCCGCGGGCGTGTCGCTGCGCATCGGCGTGAACGCGGGTTCGCTCGACAAGCGGCTGCTGCAGAAGTACGGCAAGGCCACCCCCGAGGCGCTCGTGGAGAGCGCCGTATGGGAGGCGTCGCTGTTCGAAGAGCACGACTTCCACGAGTTCAAGATCTCGGTCAAGCACAACGACCCGATCGTGATGGTCAAGGCCTACCGGCAGCTCGCCGAGCGGGGCGATTGGCCGCTGCATCTCGGCGTCACCGAGGCCGGCCCCGCGTTCCAGGGCACGATCAAGAGCGCCACCGCCTTCGGCATCCTGCTCGCCGAGGGTATCGGCGACACCATCCGGGTGTCGCTGTCGGCACCTCCCGCCGAAGAGGTCAAGGTCGGCCACCAGATCCTGCAGTCGCTGAACCTGCGCGAGCGCAAGCTCGAGATCGTCTCGTGCCCGTCGTGCGGGCGGGCGCAGGTCGACGTGTACTCGCTGGCGGATGCGGTCACCGAGGGGCTGAAAGACCTCACCGTGCCGCTGCGGGTAGCGGTGATGGGCTGCGTGGTGAACGGGCCTGGCGAGGCGCGCGAGGCCGACCTCGGGGTCGCCAGCGGCAATGGCAAGGGGCAGATCTTCGTGAAGGGCCGGGTCATCAAGACGGTGCCGGAGTCCGAGATCGTGGCGACGCTGATCGAGGAGGCGAACCGCATCGCCGCCGAGGCGGGCCCGGATGCCGCGCCGGGCACTGCGCAGGTCGTCACCGCGTGAGCGGCGCGCACCCCTGGCGGCGGCGCGTCCTGCTCGTCGAAGACCAGCAGTTCATGCGCGTGCTCGTCGCCGACCTGCTCGGCGCCGCGGGGTTCGAGGTGACCGCGGTAGGCTCCGCGGCCGCCGCGCTCGACGCGCTCGACGCGTTCGACCCCGACGCACTGGTCACCGACGTGGAGCTGGGAGCTCGCCCCGACGGCGTGGAGCTCGCGCTCATCGCCCGGCGGCTAGCGCCGCACCTCGGGGTGGTCTTT
>CAYLMS010000249.1:0-3306 GCA_964384455.1 uncultured Microbacterium sp.
GAGCTCGACGCGAGCTCGTAGCGAGCCGCCTCCGCCCGCGGCATGATGGGCGCATGGACCCGCTGCCCGACGAGGCACCCGCCGTGCTGTGCCGCGATCTGAGCGCGCGCACCCGCACCGGGCGGCCACTGCGCGTGCTCGACGGCGTGTCGCTCGCGCTGCGCCGCGGGCAGGCGCTGGCGGTAGTGGGGCCGACCGGCTCGGGCAAGTCCGCACTGCTGGAGGTGCTCAGCGGGGTGCGGCCGTCGCCGCTGCGCATCGTCGGCGGCGAGGCGACGGTGGCGGGCATCGACGTACGCCGGCCCGGCCGCAGGCGGCGCGAACTCACCGCGTTCGCCGCCGTGCTGCGGCAGGGCGGCGGCGGGTCGCTCGACGCACGGCGCACCGCCGGCGAACTGATCGTGGAGCCGATCCGCGCCCGCGACCGGCGCGCGAGCGACCGCGTGCTGGCGGTGCGGGCCGCCGCCCTGCTCGACGAGCTCGGCCTCGCGCTCGGCGTCGCGGAGCGGCATCCGCATGAGCTCAGCGCCGGCATGCGGCATCGGGTGGCGCTGGCTCGTGCGCTCGTGATGCAGCCGCGGGTGCTGCTGGCCGACGAGCCGCTGGCCGGCCTCGACCCTGGCTCGCGCACGCTCGTGGTGGCGGCGCTGGCGCGCCGGCGCGCCGCGTGCGGCATGGCCGTGCTGCTGGCGGCGGGCGACCGGCACGTGGCCACCCAGTTGGAGGCTTCGACTGTACTGCTCGACCGTGGCCGCGTCGTCGGCGGCGCGGAGTTTGCTAGCATGGTGGAACCGCCGCGCGCTGGCGCGGCTGGTCCTCCATAGCTCAATTGGCAGAGCAGCCGGCTGTTAACCGGCAGGTTCTTGGTTCGAGTCCAAGTGGGGGAGCGCAGAGCCCCGAGCTCCACCTCGGGGCTTTTGCATGTGCGCGGCGCGAGCCGAGCGAGGAGAGGCGAGCGTGACCGACGACTACACCGTCGCCACCGACGGCGCGTGCAAGGGCAATCCGGGTCCCGCCGGCTGGGCCTGGGTGGGCGAGGACGGCCACTGGGCGGCCGGGGCGATGCTCGCCGGCACGAACAACATCGGCGAGCTGCTGGGCCTGCTGCATGCGCTGCGCGACCATCGCGACGTCGTGCGGCTGCACGTGCAGGCCGACTCCCGCTACGCGATCGACACGTACGAACGCTGGATGGACGGCCACGCACGCCGCGGCTGGAAGACGAGCACCGGCGCGCCGGCCAAGAATGTCGACATCCTGCGCGAGCTGATCGCCGAGCGCGACCTGCGACGCGAGCGCGGACTGCCGGACGCCGTGCTCGAGCATGTGCGCGGACACGCCGGTCATCGCCTGAACAGCTGGGCCGATGAGCGCGCCGTGCGCGCCGCGCAGCACGCCGCCGACGGCCGCGACGGCGCCTGGTCGTCGTTGGCGGGTCAGGACCGGCTCGACGTCAGCGTCGATCCGCGCTAGGTGCGCCTCACGCCTCGATCGCGTCGACGCCAGGCATCCAGCTCTGTCCTGGCCTGCCCCAGCCGCGCTTGCGCGCGAGCTTCTGCACCGTGCGCCAGTCGCCGTCGCCGAGCCGATCGAGGTACAGCACGCCGTCGAGGTGGTCGAATTCGTGCTGCAGGATGCGGGCACGCCAGCCGTCGACCTCGATGCGCACCGGCTCGCCGTCGAGGTCGGTGCCCGTCAGCAGTGCGCGTTCGGAGCGGCGCAGCGGGAACCGCTCGCCGGGGAACGACAGGCATCCCTCCGACTCTGCGTCCTCGTCGGGCTCGCCGGGCACTGTGGGCGCGATCCACAGCTCGGGATTGATCACTACGCCGCGCCACGGCCGGCCGTCGTCGTCGGGGTAGCTGTACGTGAAGATCCGCAGAGGCACGCCCACCTGGGGAGCCGCCAGGCCCACGCCGGGCGCAGCATCCATCGTCTCGAGCATGTCGGCCACCAGCTGGCGCACGGCGTCGGTGACCTCGCCGACCGGCGCCGCCGGCGCGTGCAGGACGGGGTCTCCCATGATGCGAATCGCCAGAACAGCCACGCCCTGAGCCTATCGAGCGGCGCGGGCGGTTAGTGTCGTGGTGTGCTGACCGAGGGATCCATCGGGGATGCGGCCGCCACCCTGGTCGGTGTGTTCGGCGATCCCCGCATCCTGATCGGCATCCCGCTGGCGCTCGTGGGCGCCGTGTTCATGTCGTTCGGCGCGCAGTATCAGCACCGCGGCGTGCTGAAGGTCGAGCGGCTGAGCGGAACGGATGCCGCCAGCGGCCTGAGCGTCGGACAGGTGGTGCGCCTGCTGCGGCGGCCGTCGTGGGTGGCGGGCACGGTGATGCTGGCGCTGGCGATCGTCTGCCAGTTGGCGGCGCTGTCGTTCGCGCCGCTGATCGTCGTGCAGCCGCTCGGAGCGATCGCCCTCGTGATCACCACGCTGCTGAATGCCCGGATCAGCGGCATCGCACCGACCAGGCAATCGGTGCAGGCGATCGTGGCCTGTGTGGGCGGCATCCTGGTGTTCGTCGTCGTCGCGGCCCTGTTCGCGACCGAGACTCCGGTCAGCGACCGCCAGCTGATCACGATCCTCATCATCCTCGCCGCCGTCTGGGTGCTGCTGACGGTGGTCTGGCTGTGGCAGCGCCGCCGCATCCGTGCCCTGTTCTACATCTCGGCGGCCGGCGTGATGTACGGCTTCGTGGCGACGCTGGCCAAGGTCGTGATCAGCCGCATCCAATCGGGCGACGTGGAATGGCTGACGCTCACCTGTGCGGTGGCGCTCGTGGCGGGCGCCTCGGTGGGCGCGTACTTCGTGCAGGCGGCGTACGCATCGGGACCGCCCGATCTGGTGATCGCGGGGCTCACCGTGATCGACCCGATCGTGGCGATCCTCATCGGCCTGATCGTGCTGCACGAGGCCGACAATGCACCGCTGTGGGCGTATCTGATGTTCGCGGTGACCGGGCTCGTTGCCGTGTGGGGCGTGTGGCGGCTGGCCAGGCACCACCCGCAGGTGCTCAGCGACAGTCAGGAACTGCCGATCGTGCGCGGCAGCGAGCCGGCGCCGGCCACCGGTTCGGTGCGCATCACCGAAGCCGTGGCCAAGGTGTGGCCCGACCCCCCGCCGCTGCGCCGCAAGGACCGGGAGTGACCGCGCGCCGCGCCGCCGCGGCCGGCCGCATGCCTGGCCTGACCGCCCCGACGTCCACCGCGTGCCGAACCTCCCCGATTTCGCCGAGACTCCCTGCGCCGAGGGGTGTGGAGTCTCAGGACATTCTGGATATTCGTGTCTCGGGACATAGTGGACAC
>CAYLMS010000250.1:0-1660 GCA_964384455.1 uncultured Microbacterium sp.
CGGCCGGCACCGCGGCGAGCGAGGCTGGCGGCCAGGGGGGACAGGCGCGCCAGGGCGGCCAGAACCAGCCGGCCCAGGGGGGCCAGAACCAGCCGGCCCAGGGCGCTCAGAACCAGGGCGGCCAGAACCAGGGCGGCCAGAACCAGGGCGGTCAGAACCAGGGCGGTCAGGCCGCGGTGGCCGAGGGGGGTGCGGAGGAGCCGGGCAACCGGCGCCGGCGCCGCCGGGGTCGCGATCGCGACCGCGCCCGCGAGGGCGGCGACGCACAGCCGCAGGGCCAGGGCGACGACCAGTTCCTCGGCGAGCCCGTCGAGGTCGCCGGCCTGCTCGACCTCCGCGACGAGGGCTACGGGTTCCTGCGCCTCAAGGGGTACCTGCCGAGCAAGGACGACGTCTACGTCTCCGTGAAGCAGGTGCGCCAGTTCGGGCTCCGCAAGGGCGACCACCTCAAGGGCGCGGCCCGCCCCGCCAGCCGCAACGAGAAGAACCCGGCGCTGCTGCGCATCGACGAGGTCAACGGCGAGGATCCCGAGGCCAACCGCGAGCGTCCGCGCTTCGAAGACCTCACGCCGCTCTACCCCGAGACACGGCTCGCGCTCGAGCTCGACGGCGAGCCCGCGCGTGTCACGCAGCGCATCGTCGATCTCATCGCCCCGCTCGGCAAGGGCCAGCGCGCGCTGATCGTCTCGCCGCCGAAGGCCGGCAAGACGACCGTGTTGCTCGACCTCGCCACGGCGATCGAGACCAACCAGCCCGACCTCCACCTCATGGTGCTGCTCGTCGACGAACGGCCCGAAGAGGTCACGGCCATGCGGCGTCACGTCAAGGGTGAGGTGATCGCCTCCACCTTCGACCGTCCTTCGGACGAGCACACGATGGTGGCCGAGCTCGCGATCGAGCGGGCGAAGCGCCTCGCCGAAGAGGGCCAGGACGTGGTGATCATCCTCGACGGCATCACCCGGCTCGCCCGGGCGTACAACCAGGCCACCCCCGCGACCGGCCGCATCATGTCGGGCGGCATCGACGCCGGTGCGCTGCACCCGGCCAAGCGGTTCTTCGGCGCCGCCCGCAACCTCGAGGAGGGGGGCTCGCTGACCATCATCGCCACGGCGCTCGTCGACACCGGCTCGGCGATGGACGAGGTCATCTTCGAGGAGTTCAAGGGCACCGCCAACGCGGAGATCCGCCTCGACCGCCGCCTCGCCGAGCGGCGCATCTACCCGGCGATCGACATCGACGCATCGTCCACCCAGAACGAGGAGCTGCTCTACGACGAGCAGCAGCTCGAGCAGGTGTGGAAGCTGCGCCGCCTGCTGTCCGAGGTCGACGACGACGGCAGCGGGGCCACGGCGGTGGAGACGCTGATCGAGCGCCTCGCCACGTTCAAGACCAACGAGGAGTTCCTCGCCGACATCGCAGCTTCGTCCCACCTCTGAGTCCCACGGGGGTCCAGTGAGCCCCACGGAGGCCCCCCGCGGAACCCCGCGGAGGCGGCGCGGGAGCGCCCGCGGCGCCGACGCGATGCCTCGCACGGCCCTCGACCCCCGTCCCGCCCCCTGCCCGTGATCGACCGCCACCAGCCCTCACGTTGTGAAGCGGGGCCGGTTTCGGGCACACTGGCTGACCCTGACTACCCGCACGGAGCTCGACATGAAGGCTG
>CAYLMS010000250.1:1760-3292 GCA_964384455.1 uncultured Microbacterium sp.
TTTCGGGCACACTGGCTGACCCTGACTACCCGCACGGAGCTCGACATGAAGGCTGACATCCACCCCTCGTACGTGACCGCCACGGTGAAGTGCTCGTGCGGCAACACCTTCACGACCCGTTCGACGAAGGCCGAGCTGACCAGCGAGCTCTGCAGCGAGTGCCACCCCTTCTACACCGGCAAGCAGAAGCTGGTGGACACGGGTGGCCGCATCGACCGCTTCGAGCGTCGCTACGGCCGCCGGGGCAAGCAAGAGCAGGAAGCGCCCGCCGAGGCGTGATGGTCCGATCGGGCCGCCCAGCCGAGCCGCCCGATCCGAGCCACCCGATCCGAGCCACCCGATCCCCTAGTGACCCGTGTCGCCTGCCTCGCTCGACCCTGCGCAACGCGCCCGCCTGCTCGCCAGCAAGCTGCGCACGCTGGTCGACGCGCAGTGGGGGGAGCAGCCGCGTGAGGCCGCAGACTTCGGCGGCGGCGCCGCCCTCGTCGATCCCGGTCACGTCTTCCTCCTGATCGACGATCCTGCCGTCCGGGGTCTGGGCACGGCGCTGGCCTGGTGCGCGAGCCGGGCGGTCGGGGCGGCGCACGGCCACGAGATCGTGGTGCTGGCCGATGCGGCCGGCGACCTCGCCCGACACGCCACCTACTTCCGGCAACCGCCGGCCGTGTTCGCCGTCGACGGTCGAGCGGTCTCCCGAGCGACGCCGGCGCCGATGCCCGAGGCGCCCCCACCGGTGGCCGCCGCGCTGGCGATGGTCGAGGTGCTGGTCGAGGCCGACCTCGAGGTGAGCCTCGAGCACGGCGTGGTCAGCGGCGAGGTGCGGGGCCTCGAGGTGGCTCGGGTCGAGGTCGACGATCACGGCGACGCCCGGATCGAGGTGGGCGTCGGCCGCAACGACCGCGAGGCGTTCCGCATGGTGCACGGCGATCTGCCGGCGCCGCTCGCCCTGGCCCAGGTGGTGCAGGCCGTGCAGAAGGTCCGTCGCCCCGGCGCGGTGTCGCACCCGCTCAACCGGTTGATGAGCGAGCGATGGCTCCGGGCCCACCTCCTGAGCGAGCCCGACCGACTCGGCGAGTGGGACCTGACGCCGGTGCCGGGCCCGGTCGCGCGTGGGAGCGTCAACGACCGCCTGCCGGCGTTCGCGGCGGGCAAGGACGACGCGGGTGAGCCGGTGGTGCTGGCCTGCTCGGTCGGCATCGACCTCGACCTGGTGCCCGCAGCCGCGGACGGTCGGGCCCTGCACGATCCCGGGGCGCGCCTGGTGGTCGCGCTTCCGGCGCGTGACGCCCATGCGGTGACCCGCGAGCTCGCGAGCGCACTGGCGCAGCCGGCCGAGGTCCTGGCCATCGAAGGCGACTGGCGGCGGTGACCGCCCGCGAGGGCCGCGCGGTCGTGCAGGTACCCTGACGCGATGTCCGATCGGCTGGATGACCTGGAGAAGGAGTACCTCGACCTCGAGGTGCACATCACCGATCCTGCGGTGCTCGCCGATCAGAAGCGGTACACGGAGGTCGCCCGGCGGTACAAAGAGC
>CAYLMS010000251.1:0-3289 GCA_964384455.1 uncultured Microbacterium sp.
TGTTCTGCAGCCCCGCCGCCACGCCCGACACCGTCAGCAGCAGCAGTCGCCGCTGGGCGTCGTCGGACGCGGCCGCTGCTGCGGGGGTCGAGCGCAGCGCGCGCAGGGCGCGCAGCTGCAACAGTGACAGCGCGTCGACATAGGGGCTGCGCAGCTTCACCGCGCGCTGCAGCACCGGCTTGTTGGCCAGCAGTTCGCCGCCGGTGACCCGCTGCACCCACTCGCTGGTGAGCGCCAGTTCGTCCATCACGAGTGCCGCGAGGTCGTCGCGGTCTCCCAGGTCGAGGTAGCTTCGCGCGATGCGCGGGTCGGCCTTGGCAAGGCTCATCGCCACGTTGTCGATCATCGCGCGCAGCAACGGCCATGACTCGTAAGCCTGGCGCAGCCGCGAGGCGTCGCCGACGGCGGCCATCGCTGATCCCAGTCCGAACCATCCGGCCAGGTTGATCCGCGCCTGCGTCCAGGCGAACACCCAGGGGATGGCGCGCAGGTCCTCCAGCGACTCCACCGACAACCCGCGCCTGGCCGGCCGTGAGCCCAAGGCCAGCAGTCCGAGTTCCTCCATCGGCGTCACGGTGGCGAACCACGAAGCGAAGCCGGGGGCCGCCACCAGCGCGACGAAGCGCTCGCGGGATGCGGCATCCATCGTGTCGGCGATGTCGGCGTAGCGGGCGGCGGCCGTGCTGTTGCGCTGTTCTATCGAGGGCGACGACGCCAGCAGTGTCGCGGCGGCCACCTGGTCGATGTGGCGCAGTGCGATGGCCGGGTCGCCGTAGCGGGCGAAGATCACCTCGCCCTGCTCGGTGAGCTTGAAGCGTCCGTCCACCGAATGCGGCGGCTGTGCGAGGATCGCGCTGTTCGCCGGCCCGCCGCCGCGCCCGAGCGCACCGCCGCGACCGTGGAACAGGGTGAGCTCGATGCGCTCGGCGCGCGCCCAGGCGGAGATGCGCTGCTGGGCGTCGTACAGCGCGAGGTTCGCGGCGACCGGTCCGACATCCTTCGACGAGTCCGAGTACCCGAGCATGACCTCCAGCCGACGCCCGGTGTGCTCCAACCGCGCCGCGAAGTCAGGATGCGTCACGGCCTCGGCAAGGATCTGCGGCGCTGCCTGCAGGTCGGCGAACGTCTCGAACAGCGGCACCACGTCGAGCACCGGCATCGTGCCGTCGGGTCCGACGGCGTGACGCGCGAGCGCGTAGACGGCGACGAGGTCGTCGGCCGAGCGGGTGAACGACACCACATAGCGACCGGCGGCGCGCGCGCCGTAGCGCTGCTGCAGGTGCGCGATCGTGCGCAACACCTCGAGCACCTCGTCGGTGCGCGCGTCGGGCGCCCCCGATTCGAGTCCCGCAAGAACGGCAGCGTGCACCGCGGAGTGCTGCCGCACCTCCAGTTCGGCCAGGTGGAAGCCGTACGTCTCGACCTGCCAGATCAGTTCCTGCAGCTGTCCGTAGGCGTGGCGGCGCGCACCCGCCTGCAGCAGCGACTCCTGCACCACGCCGAGGTCGGCCAACAGCTCGCCGGGGTCGCGATAGGCGAGGTCGGCGTCGCGGGTGCGGGTGGCGGCGATCTTGCGGGCGAGCATCAGCAGCACTCGACGGTGCGGCTCGTCGGGGGAGCGCTGGGCGATCTCCGCCGCAGCGTCTTCATCGGCGTCCTTCACGCGCTGCCACAGCGTGAGCAGCGCTTGGCTGGGCGGCGTCGCCGTCGCGTCGAGCGTGAGCCCGCGCCCCACCCGTGCGGCCGCCTGCTCCAGGCCGAGCAGCACATGGTCGGCGGCGATCCCGGCCGCCTTGCGGGTGACTGCGGCGGTGACGAACGGATTGCCGTCGCGGTCGCCGCCCACCCACGTGCCGACCCGCACGAACGGCCGCACCAGGGGTGCCGTGCTGCCGGCGCCCTCCGGCTGCAGGGCATCGTCGACGCGGCGATAGGCCTGCGGCACGGTGGTGAACAGGGTGTCATCGAGCACCTGCGTGATGGTGCGCACCTCGTCGAGCGGCGACGGCTTCTCGGCGCGCAACGGGGCGGTGCGCCACAGCGCGTCGATCTCTTCGAGCATGCGGCGCTCGATGCCGATGTCGTCGGGGGAGCGGTCGTGCGCTGCGAGCAGTGCGGCCAGACGACGGATGCCGCTGGAGACCGCGCGCCGCCGCGCCTCGGTCGGGTGCGCCGTGAACACCGGATGGAAGCGCAGGTCGTGCAGGCGCCGCAGCGCAGCTTCGTCGCCCACCTCCGCCGCGAGTGCGCCGTAGGCGCCTGCGAGGGTGTCGACGCCGCCGGCGCGCTCGGGGCGCCCCTCACGTTCGCGCAGCACCCGCACGCGCTGGTGCTCTTCGGCGAGGTTCGCGAGATGGAAGTACACAGTGAATGCGCGGGCCACCTCGTCGGCGCGGGACGTCGTGAATCCGTCGGCGATGGTGGCTGCGCGCGCGAACGCTGCGCTGCCGGGATCGGTGTACGCCTGGATGGTGGCGGCGCGCAGGCGTTCCACGTCGTCGTAGAGTCCGGTCGAGCCGCTCTCGCGCAGCACTCTGCCCAGTAGCGAGCCGAGCAGTCTCACGTCGGCGCGCATCTGCTCGGGCATCGCACTGCCCGCCTCGTACCGTCCGACGAGATCGATGGCATCCGTGGGGGTGGGTTCGCGCATGACTCCACGCTAGCCGCGCCGCGTTTCGGGGATGTGACGCGGCCGACCGCCGCACTTGGCATGATCGAACCGGAGGTGCACGATGACCGATCCCCTGCGCGAGGCGGCCCAGACCATGCGCACGGTGCGCGATCGTTGCGTCTGGACCCAGCGCATCACGCACCGTGAGCTCGTGCCGTATCTGGTGGAGGAGAGCGCCGAACTGATCGACGCGGTCGAGCAGGACAGCAGGCAAGAACTGCGCGAGGAGCTGGGGGATCTACTCTGGCAGGTGCTGTTCCATGCCGAGATCGCCTCGCGCGACGAGACCGATCCGTTCGACATCGACGACGTCGCTCGCGCGCTGACGCGCAAGATGGTGCACCGGCATCCGCACGTGTTCGCGGGCGAGGTCGCCGAGACGCCCGAGCAGGTGCTGGTGCTGTGGAACGCGGCCAAGGCCGCGGAGAAACGGGAGCGCACCAGCGTGCTCGACGGGGTCAGCGAGCGGATGCCGTCGCTCGCACTCGCGCAGAAGCTGCTGTCGCGGGCGGCCGCGGTGTCGGCCGACCTCGTGCCCGATGGCGCTCCGGTGCCGAGCATGCCTGTCTCCGAGGCCGCCCTGGGCGATGCCCTGCTGGCGCTTGTGGCGATCGCCCG
>CAYLMS010000252.1:0-3276 GCA_964384455.1 uncultured Microbacterium sp.
GGAGACGATCGGCGCGCTCGACACGCTGGTGCGCCAGGGCAAGGCGCTGTACGTGGGCATCTCGTCGTACAGCGCGCAGCGCACGGTCGAGGCGAAGGCGATCGCCCGCAGCCTCGGCACGCCGCTGGTGATCCATCAGCCCGCGTACTCGATCGCGAACCGCTGGGTGGAGGACGGGCTCACCCGCGCGCTGAAGCAGGAGGGGATGGGCGCCATCGCGTTCACCCCGCTCGCCCAGGGGCTGCTGACCTCGAAATACCTCGACGACGGCACCGCCGTGCGCGCGCAGCGGCGCAGCTCGCTCGAGGGCGACCGGCTGTCGGATGCCGCGCTCGCGGCCCTGCGCGGGCTCGATGCCATCGCCCGCCGACGCGGGCAGACCCTGGCTCAGCTCGCGCTGCAGTGGGTGCTGCGCGAGCCGGTGGTCGCGTCGGCGCTGATCGGCGCCTCCACGCCCGCGCAGCTCGACGAGAACCTGGCCGCGCTGGCGGGGCCGGCGATCACGCTCGAAGAGCTCGAGGAGGTCGACCTGCTGGCGCGGGGCTTCGACGTGAACCTCTGGGCGGGGTCGAGCAGCCTGTAGCATGCCGCATCCCGTCGACGCGGTGCACGCCCGCGCTCCAGGCAAGATCAACGTGTTCTTCGAGGTCGGCCCACTCCGACCCGACGGCTACCACGACGTCGCGTCCGCCTATCAGGCGGTGTCGCTGTACGAGGACGTCTGGGCGCATGCGTCCGACGGCTTCACGATCGCCGTCTCGGGCGCCGTCGACGTGTCGGCGGTGCCGGCCGACGACCGCAACCTGGCGCTGCGCGCGGCTCGCCTGCTGGCGCAGCGCACCGGCTACCGGCGCGGAGTGCATCTCGAGGTGGTCAAGCAGGTGCCCGTGGCCGGCGGCATGGGCGGCGGATCTGCGGATGCCGCGGCCGCACTGGTGGCATGCGACGCGCTGTGGGGCACGCAGCTGCCGCCCGCCGAGCTGCACGATCTCGCCGCGCGGCTGGGGGCCGACGTGCCGTTCGCGCTGATGGGCGGCACCGCGGTGGGCACCGGGCGCGGGGATCTGCTGAGCCCGGCGCTCGCCAAGGCCCGCTTCGACTGGGTCGTCGTGCCCGCGCAGGGCGGGCTGTCGACCCCCGAGGTCTACGCGCAGCTCGATCGGTTGCGCGATCGCGACGACATCGCCGTGCTGCCGCGCAGCCCCGTGGTCGACGCCACGGTGCTGCAGGCGCTGCGGGCCGGTGACGCCGCACTGCTGGCCGAGGCTGCGCGCAACGACCTGCAGCCGGCGGCGCTCGCGCTGCACCCCGAGCTGCGCGAGGTGCTCGCGCTCGGCGAGCGTGCGGGGGCGCTGGCGGCGCTGGTGTCTGGCTCCGGCCCCACGATCGCGCTGCTGGCCGCGGATGTGCCCGACGCGCTGGGGCTGCAGGTGACACTGGCCGCGGCGGGCCATGCGGCACTGCACGTGCACGGCCCGGTTGCCGGGGCACGGGTCGTCGCGCACTGAGGCGCATGTCGGCGCCGGCGGTTACCGTGGAACAGGCGCCGCGCGTGCGGTGTTGCAGTCTCGGACGCGTGTCGAGCTGACGCAGGAAGGTCGACGACGGTGCGGAGCGCACGATGATCGAATTCGCCGAGGTGTCGAAGACGTTCCCCGACGGCACCGCGGCCGTGGCGGGCTTCAGCCTCACGCTGCCCGCGCGCCGCACCACCGTGCTGGTGGGTTCGTCTGGCTGCGGCAAGACCACGCTGCTGCGCATGATCAACCGCATGGTGGCGCCGACCTCGGGGGTCGTGCGCATCGACGGCGACGACATCGCCCGACGCCGGCCCGTCGAGCTGCGCCGCAGCATCGGCTACGTGATGCAGAACTCCGGGCTGCTGCCGCACGTGACCGTGGCGGGCAACATCGCCACCGTCCCGGTGCTGCGCGGGCAGACGCGCCGGCAGGCGCGGATGCGGGCGCTGGAGCTGATGCACACCGTCGGGCTGCCGGCGGGGCTCGCCGATCGCTATCCGGCGCAGCTTTCGGGCGGTCAGCAGCAGCGCGTGGGCGTCGCCCGGGCGCTGGCCGCCGACCCGAACATCCTGCTGATGGACGAGCCGTTCGGCGCGGTCGACCCGATCGTGCGCGCCGAGCTGCAGCAGGAGCTGCTGCGTCTGCAGCGCGAGATCGGCAAGACGATCGTGTTCGTCACGCACGACATCGATGAGGCGTTCCTGCTCGGCGACCAGCTCGCGATCCTGCGCGAAGGCGCCCGGATCGCCCAGGTCGGCTCACCGACCGAGGTGATCGCCCGCCCCGCCGACGACTTCGTCGCGAGCTTCATCGGCGCCGAGCGGGGCAAGCGTGCGCTGCGGCTGCGGCGCACGCCGCACGGCACCGTCGTGGTCGACGCCGACGGCCGGGCGCAGGGCACCCTGATGCCGGAGCACGAGGTCGAGGGGGCAGGGCGATGAGCTGGGTCGCGGCGAACGCCGAGCTGATCTGGCAGCTCGCGCTCGACCACGTGGGCCAGAGCGTGATCGCGATCGTGCTGTCGTTCGTGCTGTCGTTGCCGCTCGGGTGGGTGGCGTGGCGCTATCGGGTGCTGCGCACCGGGCTGGTCACGGTGACCGGGCTGCTGTACACGATCCCCTCGCTGGCGCTGCTGATCATCCTGCCGACGCTGCTGGGTTACAGCATCATCAGCGAGCTCAACCTGGTGGTGGCGCTCACGGTCTACGGCGTCGCGCTGCTGGTGCGCGCCGTCGCCGACGGGCTGGATGCCGTTGATGCCGACGCGCGGCTCGCCGCCACGGCGATGGGCTACGGGCCGCTGCGCCGCACGTGGGAGGTGGACCTTCCGTTGGCCGGCCCGGTGATCCTCGCGGGGCTGCGGGTGGTGGCGGTGAGCACGATCGCCCTGGCGACGGTCGGCATCCTTGTCGGCGTGCAGAACCTCGGCTACCTGTTCACCAACGGGCTGCAGCGCCAGCTCGTCGCCGAGGTGCTCACCGGCGTGGTGGTGGTGGTGCTGCTGGCGCTGGTCGTCGACGGCGCGCTGGTGCTGGTCGGCCGACTGCTGATGCCGTGGGCGCGTCCGGCGCGCGCCGGGCGGCGCGGGGTGCGGGCAGGAGCAGCGGCGTGGACGTGATCGCACAGGCATTCGCCTGGCTGTTCTCGGGCGATCCGGGGCCAGGGGTGGACCCCGTTCCGGTGGCGCTCGCGACGCACCTGGCGCTGTCGTTCGGCGCCGTCGTGGCCGCGGCGCTGATCGCCGTGCCGCTCGGCT
>CAYLMS010000253.1:0-3249 GCA_964384455.1 uncultured Microbacterium sp.
CCGTCCTCGCCGGTGGCGGGCGCCGAGATGAGCACCTTGCGCGCTCCGCCGGCGATGTGCTTGGCAGCATCCGCCGCGTTCGTGAAACGTCCGGTCGACTCGATGACGATGTCCACGCCCAGCTCGCCCCACGGCAGATTCGCCGGGTCGCGCTCCTCGAACACCCGGATGCGGCTGCCGCCGACGGTGATCGCGTCGCCGTCGTAGCTGACCTCGACGCCGAGCGGTCCGGCGACCGAGTCGTACGTGAGCAGGTGGGCCAGCGTCTGGTTGTCGGTGAGGTCGTTCACCGCCACGACCTCGAGGTCCGCGCCCTGCGCGAGTGCTGCGCGCAGGTAGTTGCGCCCGATACGGCCGAAGCCGTTGATTCCGATCTTGACCGTCACGGAGGTTCTCCTGGTGTGCCGAGCGCGAACGCGCGTGTTCAGAGCATGGACAACGGCGTCCCGGCGGGCTGTCCCGTCGGGACGCCGCGCACGCTATGACAGTACCAAAAGCCCCGCGCTCTTCTCGCGCGCAGTGCTGAAGCGCGCCTGCACGTTGCTCCAGTCCGCGATGTTCCAGAAGGCCTTCACGTAGTCGGCGCGCACATTGCGGTAGTCCAGGTAGTAGGCGTGCTCCCACACGTCCAGCAGCAGCAGCGGCACCGTGCCGGCCGCGAACTGCGACTGCTGGTCGAAGAACTGCTGGATGATCAGGTTCTGTCCGATCGAGTCCCAGAACAGCCCCGCCCAGCCCGAGCCCTGCACGCCGAGCGCGGCAGCGCTGAAGTGCGCGCGGAACGCGTCGAACGAGCCGAAATGGTCGTCGATCGCGGCCTCGAGGTCGCCCGTCGGCTTGTCGCCGCCGTGCGGCGACAGGTTCGTCCAGAAGATCGAGTGGTTGGTGTGACCGCCGAGATTGAACGCGAGGTCCTTCTCCAGCTTGTTCACGTTCGCGAAGTCGCCGCTCGCGCGGGCCGCAGCGAGCTGCTCGAGCGCCGCATTGGCTCCCGCCACGTAGGCGGCGTGGTGCTTGTCGTGATGCAGCTGCATGACGGTCCCGCTGATGTGCGGCTCGAGGGCCGCGTAGTCGTAGGGCAGGTCGGGCAGCGTGTAGTTCGCCATGTCGGATTCTTCCTCTCCTTGTCCCGCGCTCCACTGGCGCGGGACGTGTCAGTCCTGCACGTCGGCAGGCACGCTCGCTTCGGTGTCGGGGATGCCGTCCTGCTCGGCGCGCTTGTCCGCCATCGCCAGCAGGCGGCGGATGCGACCGGCCACGGCATCCTTCGTCAGCGGCGGGTCGGCATGATGGCCGAGCTCGTCCAGGCTCGCGTCACGATGGTCCAGACGCAGCCGGCCCGCCTCGAGCAGGTGCTCCGGGGTGTCGTCGCCGAGGATCTCGAGCGCGCGTTCGACCCTCGCACAGGCGGCGACCGCGGCCTGCGCGGAGCGGCGCAGGTTCGCGTCGTCGAAGTTGACCAGCCGGTTCACCCCGGCGCGCACCTCGCGCCGCTGACGCAGCTGCTCCCAGCGGGTGGCCGTCTCGGCAGCGCCGATCGCAGCGAGCACGGCACGGATGGCCTCGCCGTCGCGCACCACCACGCGCGGCACGCCGCGGACCTCGCGCGCCTTCGCCGTCACGCCGAAGCGGTGCGCCGCACCGACCAGGGCCATCGCCGCCTCGGCGGTGGGACAGGTCACCTCGAGCGCCGCCGAACGGCCGGGATCGGTGAGCGATCCGCTGGCGAGGAACGCGCCCCGCCACACCGCGGCCGAATCGTCCTTCGAACCGGTGATCACCCGGTTGGGCAGGCCGCGCACCGGGCGCCGGCGCTGGTCGAGCAGCCCGGTCTGCCGCGCGAGCGTCTCGCCGCCGTCCACGACACGCACGATGTGATGCAGACCGGGTCTGGTGCTCGACCCCTGCACCGCCTTCAGATCGGGACGCACTCCGTAGAGTTCCGCGATGTCGCGCGCGACGCGCCGCGCGAGCGCTTCGGAGTCGACCTCGGCCTCGACCGCCACCCGACCCGCGATGGAGTGCAGTCCGCCGGCGAACCGGAGCAGGGTGGTGAGCTCCGCCGCACGCGCGGTGGGCCTCGCGTCGCGCGCGGCGACCAGCTCGGTCTTCACGTCGGCGGTCAGTGACACGATGTCCTCCGGATCGGTGCGGTGCGCAGGGCACGCAGAGCGTCCAGCCTACTCGCGGCCGAGATCCCGATGCCGCACGCGCACCGCCACCCCCGGCGTGGCCGCGAGCCGGGCGGCGAGCTCTGTCACCGCGACCACGGAGCGGTGCTTTCCGCCGGTGCAGCCGACCGCGATCGTCGAGTGCCGCTTGTTCTCGCGCTGATAGCCCGCCAACACCGGCGTCAGCGCCTCCGCATACGCATCGAGGAACTCCCGCGCCCCCGGCTGTGCGAGCACGAAGTCGCGCACGGAGGCATCCTCACCGGTCAGCGTGCGCAGCTCGTCGTGCCAGAACGGGTTGGGCAGGAAGCGCATGTCGGCGACGAGGTCGGCGTCGGGCGGCAGCCCGTATTTGAACCCGAAGCTGAGCACGGTGAGGGTGTGCCTCGCCGCACCCTCCTCGCTGAACAGCTCGGCCACTTCGGTGGCGAGCTGGTGGATGTTGTAGCCCGAGGTGTCGAGCAGCACGTCGGCGCTCTCGCGCACCACGGCGAGCCGCTCGCGTTCGAGGCGGATGCCGTCGAGCAGCGTGCCCTCCCCCTGCAGCGGGTGCGGGCGGCGCACGGCTTCGAACCGGCGCACCAGCACGTCGTCGGCGGCGTCGAGGAAGACGACCCGCAGCGCACGGCCCTCGCGCAGCGCCTTGGTCACCGCCGGCAGCCCGTCGAACAGGTCGCGCCCGCGCACGTCGACCACCGCCGCGACCCGCGGCAACGCCTCCGACGCGATCTTCGACAGATCGAGCAGCGGCCCCAGCATCTGCGGGGGGAGGTTGTCGACCACGTACCAGCCGAGATCCTCGAGCGCATCGGCAGCCGTGGAGCGCCCGGCCCCCGACATCCCCGTCACGATCAGCACGTCGCCCACACCGTCGTGCGCCTGGTCCGCCATGTCCCCCCTGTCGACGACCTCAGCCTACCCACCGCGGCCCGCAGCGAGGTGCGCGTGCACTGCCGCCGCGAGCTTCGGGCCGATCCCGGGCAACTGCGCGATCTCCTCCGGCGCGGCGCCGCGCAGCGCCGTGACCGAGCCGAAGTGCCGCAGCAGCGCCTTGATCCTCGCCGGCCCGAGGCCGGGC
>CAYLMS010000254.1:0-3241 GCA_964384455.1 uncultured Microbacterium sp.
GGCGGTTGGTGGCGGGCGTGCGCGGACGGACGGCGGTGTCGGCCATGGGGCGCCTTTCGGAGCGGGGCGGGGATCATCGCCACCGTAGGACTCCCACAACGGTCCGCCAACTCCGCTGGTCGATTGCCACAACTGCGTTGGGGTCGGGGCGCGCGCCGGCTTGTGCCGACCCGACAGGGGGCCCTTCGACAGGCTCAGGGACCGGGGAGGGTTCAGGGACCGGGGAGGGCTCAGGGACCGGGGAGGGCTCAGGGACCGGGGAGGGCTCAGGGACCGGGGAGGGTTCAGGTACCGGGGAGGGTTCAGGGGCCGGGGTGGGTTCAGGGGCCGGGGTGGGTTCAGGGGCCGGGGGGGGGTTCAGGGGCCGGGTGGGCAGACCGGCAACGGATGCGGGGATTCCTGCCGACACGCCGGTGATGGCCGCGACGGACCGGCGTGTCGCCCACGATCCCCGCATCCGCTGCCACACCCGCGGCCCCGCAACGGCACCGGGGCGGTCGTCAGAAGAGGCCGATGATGCGGCCGTCGTCGTCGACGTCGATCGTGTTGGCCGCCGGGGCCACGGGCAGGCCGGGCATCGTCATGACGTCGCCGCAGATCATCACGACGAAACGGGCGCCCGCCGCGAGGCGCACTTCGCGGATGTCGACACTGTGCCCGCTGGGGGCTCCGCGCAGCTTCGGATCGGTGGAGAAGGAGTACTGCGTCTTGGCGACGCACACCGGGTAGTGCCCGTAGCCCTCGTCCTGCAGCCGGCGGATCTGCGTCCGCACCGCTGACGACGCCGTGATCTCGGATGCCCCGTAGATACGGGTGGCGACGGCTCTCATCTTCTCCCATAGCGTGGCCTCGTCGGGATACGTGAAGTGCAACTCGCCCGACCCCTGAACCGGCGACGACCCCTCAGCCTGGGACGACCGCTGAGCGTGGGCCGACACCTCAGCCTGCGAGCACACCCGCACCACCTCGCGCGCCAGCTCCTCGGCGCCGGCGCCGCCCTCGGCGAAGTGCTTCGCCACGACGGCCCGCACCCCGACCCGCTCGGCCGCGGCCACGAGTGCCGCCACCTCGGCGTCGGTGTCTTCGGCGCGATGGTTGATCGCCACCACGGCCGGCAGATTCCACACCTCGCGCACCGTGGTCAGGTGCCGCACGAGGTTGACGGTGCCGCGCTCGAGCGCCGCGACATCCTCGGCCGGCAGGTCGACCACCTCCACCCCGCCGTGGTACTTCATCGCCCGCACCGTCGCCACCATCACGACGACCGACGGCCGCAGCCCGGTGGACCGGCACAGGATGTCGACGAACTTCTCCGCGCCGAGGTCGGCGCCGAACCCGGCCTCGGTGACCACGTAGTCGGCCAGGCGCAGCGCCGACGAGGTGGCCAGGAACGAGTTGCAGCCGTGCGCGATGTTGGCGAACGGGCCGCCGTGCACGAACGCCGGGGTGTGCTCCATGGTCTGCACAAGGTTCGGCGCAAGCGCGTCGCGCAGCACGGCGGTCATGGCGCCGTGCGCGCGCAGGTCACGAGCGCGCACCGGCATCCGGTCGCGAGTGTAGCCGATCACGATCTCGCCGAGGCGCTGCTTGAGGTCGCGCACGCTGGTGGCCAGGCAGAAGATGGCCATCACCTCGGAGGCGACCACGATGTCGAACCCGGATTCGCGCGGGTATCCGTTGCCCGGCCCGCCGAGCCCCGTGACGACATCGCGCAGTGCGCGGTCGTTGACATCGAGCACCCGCCGCCACGTGACCCGGCGCACGTCGATGCCGAGCTCGTTGCCGTGATGGATGTGGTTGTCGATGAGCGCCGCCAGCAGATTGGTGGCCACGGCGATGGCGGCGAAGTCGCCGGTGAAGTGCAGGTTGATGTCCTCCATCGGCATGACCTGCGCGTAGCCGCCGCCGGCCGCGCCGCCCTTCATGCCGAACACGGGGCCGAGCGCCGGCTCGCGCAGGCAGATCATCGCCTTCTCACCGATGCGGCCGAGCGCATCGCCGAGGCCCACGGTGGTGGTGGTCTTGCCCTCGCCCGCGGGGGTGGGCGAGACGGCGGCCATGAGCACAAGGTGGCCCTGCGGGCGATCGGCGAGCTCGGCGAGGTAGCGCAGCGCGACCTTGGCCTTGAACCGGCCGTAGGGCTCGAGCGCGCCATCCGGAATGCCGAGCTTCGCCGCCACCTGCCCGATCGGCAGCATCCGTGCCGCCTGCGCGATCTCGATGTTGCTCAGGCTCATCGTCGAACCCCCTCCGGCCCGCGGGTGGCGAGCATGTGTGCCGGGCCTCGTCGCCCGTGCGGCCAGCCTACGGCGCGTGCGCGGCGATCACCTCGACCACGGCCTCGCCGTACGCCTCGCGCTTGGCCGCGCCGATGCCGGTGACGCCCTCGAGGTCGGCGACCGAGCGGGGGCGGCGCGCGGCCAGCGCGCGCAGCGTGGCGTCGGGGAACACCACATAGGCCGGCACCGAGCGCTCGCGCGCGACATCCGCCCGCCAGGCGCGCAGCGCCTCGAACAGCGGCCGGTCGCTCTGCTCGACGGTCGCCGCCACGGTGGTGGTGCGGGCGCGCGACTCGCCCCGGCGCAGCACCTCGCGGCGCAGTGCCACCTGGCGCTCGCCGCGCAGCACGTCGCCGGCCGGCTCGCCCAGGGCGAGCGTGCCGTACTCGCCGCGTGCGACCAGCAGCCCCGCGGCCAGCAGTTGGCGCACCACCCCGCGCCAGTCCTGCTCCGACAGGTCGGCACCGATGCCGTAGGTGGCCAGCGCATCGTGCCGTTGCGCGCGCACGCGATCGGTGGCCTTGCCGCGCACGATGTCGATGAGGTGGGCGGCGCCGAACGACTGGCCGCGCTCGCGCTGCAGCCGCACGATGGTCGACATGAGCTTCTGCGCGGCGACCGTGCCGTCCCACGTGTCGGGCGGGCTCAGGCACGTGTCGCAATTGCCGCATGCCCCGGATGCCTCGCCGAAGTAGCCGAGCAGGTTCTGCCTGCGGCATCCCACCGTCTCGCACAGCGCGAGCATCGCGTCGAGGTGCTGCTGCTGCCGGCGGCGATGCGCGGCGTCGCCCTCGGAGGCGTCGATGAACCGGCGCTGCTGCACCACGTCGCCCAGCCCGTAGGCCATCCAGGCGACGGCCGGGTCGCCGTCGCGGCCGGCGCGGCCGGTCTCCTGGTAGTAGCCCTCCACTGACTTGGGCAGCTCGATGTGCGCGACGAAGCGCACATCGGGCTTGTCGATG
>CAYLMS010000255.1:0-3234 GCA_964384455.1 uncultured Microbacterium sp.
AACGCGAAGACCGATATCGAGAAGCTGGGCCGGGACCCGAAGACAGGCGTGACCATGTACGCCTATCGCTACAAGGGCGATCCGAAGTCCCATCCGAAGGTCGTTGGCCCGATGGCCCAGGACCTTGAGAAGCGCTTCCCTGGCACCACGCGCAAGGTCGGCGGTCGGATGATCGTCGCCCCCGAAGTGGCGAGCCTGTTCTTCTAACCATGGCCGCGCGGGGCCGAAGGTCCCGCGGCCTGTCCCCCTGATAGTCGGAACGTCGCGCCGTGGGCGCGCACACAAGGTAGCAAGATGATGAACCCATTGGATGAATTTGACGAGAAGCCGAAGAAGTCGGCTTCCCCAGCCGGCGGCATGACCGAGGGTGCACGTGCCGAGGCCGAAGGCCTGAAGAAGGCGACCACGCCGTCCGAGATCAAGGGCCACGTGCAGGCGATGGTGGACCTGATGAAGGGCCAGCTCGCGCCCATCGAGCAGCAGTTCGCCAGCGTCATGAAGGAGCCGCGCAAGACCAGCGTTCTTCCGGCGGACACGAAGGCCGTCCTGGAAAAGGTCCAGGGCTGGGAGCCCGGTTCGAGCCGCGGCGGCAGCTCCGCGCCGGCAGACAGCGCAGCGCCCCCGAGCCGCGCTCCTGCCGTGTCTATCCCCGAGGGCGCAGTAGCGAAGCTGAAGGCCAACCCCAGCCTCCGCGCCGCGTTCGACGCGAAGTACGGCGCCGGTTCGGCGGCCCGAGTTCTCGGGCAGTAACATGGCCAACCCGTTCGATGAATTTGACGCCCCGGCCGCCAATCCGTTCGATGAGTTCGATGCGCCGAGGGGGGAGAGTGCTGCGCCCGACCTCAAGGACGTGCCGCGGCTCGCCGCGTCTAACCTGGGCTCCAGCGCCCGGCGCCAGGTTGAGGGCGTCGTGCATGCCATCACGAACCCGTCTGAGCTGATCGACGGCGCATGGGGACTGACCAAGGGCCTTGCTAGCAAGCTCGTCCACGGAACCGGCGCGGCCGACTTCCTCGCCGGCCTCGGGCAGAAGCCCGAGGAGGCCGCGCTCAATCGCGACCTGGAAAAGCAGAAGGCCAGCTTCCGCGAGAAGACCGCCGATGAAGTCGGCGCGGCGCTGAAGGATCGCTACGGCGGCTGGGACAACATCAAGCGCACGGTCGCCGAAGACCCCGTAGGCGCCGGCCTGGACATCGCGACGGTGCTGTCTGGCGGCAATGCGACGGCCGCGCGGCTCGGGTTGAAGGGCGCAACCACCACCGCGCGAGCCGCGGACGCGCTCGTCGTGCGCCCCTCGACCGAGCTGCTGTCTGGCATCTCCACCGAGGCCCAGCGCCTCGCGTCGCAGGCCGGCGAAGTCGGCGGTGCGCGCGGCCGGGCGTTCCGCGAGAACATGGCGCAGCCCGACTATGCCGGGATGCAGGACACTCTCCAGCAGGGCGTCCGCGGCGCCGCGGACGAGCGTGCAGCTCAGTACCGCGCGGACATGGCGAACCTGCCGCAGAACGCGCTCCCATACCGGCCGATCTTGCAGGCGCTGCAAGACGCACGGGACCTCTACACCGGCCCCGGTGGGCAGTTCGTGAAGGATATGGCGGCGCGTGACGCCCTGATGGAGACGGCACAGACCGTCCAGCGCTACCTGCGCACACCGTCAGAAGTCGGCGACGCGCTGTCCATGGACGCGCTCAAGCAGGCGGTCGGGGATATCAGACAGCGCCAACCCCAGGGCTCCCGCGCGCGAACCGTGGTGGACCATGTCTACCGCGCCATCGGCGACAACATCCGTGCGACGGCCCCTGAATACGCCAACGCCATGGACCGCTACGCCCGCGGGACCGAGAACCTGAAGAACGTGGTGAAGACCCTCAGTGCCGGCGAGAACGCCACGCGCTTCACGACCGCGGGGAAGCTCCTGAGTGCACTCAGGAGTGACGCGAGCGTAGCACGTGGCGCCCGCGCCGACGCGCTCGCCGACGTGTCCAGACACGTCCCCGAGCTGCCGTTCCAGGTGGCCGGCGCGACCATGAACCCGATACTGCCGCGCGGCATCGTCGCGCGTGGCCATGCCCTTATGCATCCCGGCACCGCAGGCGTGGGAGCCTTGGGCGCACTGGTCAACCCGGCATTCCTGACTGCACTGGTCGCCGCCTCTCCGCGCGCAGTGGGCAACCTGCGATATGCAGCCGGCTCGACGCTACGTGGCGCGCGGCGCGCGGGGGTGACGCAAAAGAACTTCGGACTATACGGCGAGTGGGGCCGTGTACGCGACGAACTCGACGGCGGCGAGTAGCTGCGTGCGATGGGCCAGCGAAGCCGCGCGCTTATGACGGCGCCGTGGGCGCTGGCGAGCCCGAGTTTGTTGTTTGCGCTGGTCGCGTCCCTTCGGCGTGGGCAGGGCGAGGCGCGCTATGCGCCCGGCTCGACGCTCGGGGGTGCGCGCAAGGCCGGCATCAATCAGAGGAACATCGGGCTTGCCGGGGGAGCCGGGCGCGTGGGCGGCCTTTTCTCAGAAGACGACGCGCGCCAGTAGACCGTATGGAGCGCTACGCAGCGGTGAGCATCAGCCTTGGCATGAGAAGTACACGGCCCCAATCATGGCCAACACTACAGGTGCCGCGAAGCCAAGTCGCAGACCACGCCTTAGATATCCAGCGTGGCGAGCTAGTATCGTCGCGTTAAGCCGTGCGTATCCTTCGTAGTTCTCCAACTCCCCGCAAAGAGCGTCGCACAAGTCGTCAGGGGCAACATTTTCTTTCCAGGCACTAGGAAGATTGCCGGCCGTCTGGAATTTGGATGTTCCGGCCGCCATCCCGCAGAAAGTGCAGCCGGCGAAAAGTATACTAGGCGCAATCATGGCGACGGCATATGCGCGCCAAGTAAACGGTTCGCGCAATACTCCTAGGGCCAGTAGTTCGGCTCCGAGCATGGCAGTAGCACCGGCGCCCATCATTGCCGCCAGTGCCCCCGCCCGCTGGGCCATCGCACTGATAATTGTGAGCTGGGCATCTAAGAGCTTTTCGCTCAGCCGCACCGCTTCCTTCAGTACCCCCGCGTTTGTCTCGGGTGCGAAGAGAGGAGCATCAGTAGGCACTATCCGTTCTTTTGCGATGGCGTCGGGCGTGCTGGAGGCGTCGGGCGTGGGGCTGGCATAGGCCGCGGGACGCCGCCGTCAATGTTGCGATCTACAGGCGGCTTGGGAGGAGGTTTGGCCATTTGTGTTCTCCATGGATG
>CAYLMS010000256.1:0-3217 GCA_964384455.1 uncultured Microbacterium sp.
ATCGACGTGTGCCCGTGCGGGTCGTACACCACGATGTCGGCGTCGGCGCCCGGCTGAATGACCCCCTTGCGGCCGTACAGCCCGAACATGCGCGCGGGTGTGGTGGAGACGAGCTCCACCCACCGCTCCAGCGTCAGCCGACCGGCCACCACGCCCTGGTAGAGCAGATCGAGCCGGTGCTCGACGCTGCCGATGCCGTTCGGGATGGCGCGGAAGTCGCCGCGCCCGAGCTCCTTCTGATCCTTCATGCAGAACGGGCAGTGGTCGGTCGACACCATCTGCAGGTCGTTGGTGCGCAGCGCCTGCCACATGTGATCCTGGTGACCCTCGGCGCGGGAGCGCAGCGGCGTGGAGCACACCCACTTCGCCCCCTCGAAACGACCCCACTGGTCGCTCGACGCGCCGAGCTGCTCCTCGAGCGACAGATACAGGTATTGCGGGCAGGTCTCGCCGAACACGTTCTTGCCGCAGTCGCGGGCGGCCGCGATCTGGCCGACCGCCTGCTTCGCGCTGACGTGCACGACGTACAGCGGCGCCCCCGCGACATCCGCCAGCATGATCGCGCGATGCGTCGCCTCCTCCTCGAGCTGCCACGCGCGCGCGATGCCGTGGTAGTACGGCTCGGTCTTGCCCTGCGCCACCAACTGCGCGGCCAGCACGTCGATGGCCGGCCCGTTCTCGGCGTGCATCATCGTCAGCAGCCCGGTGTCGGCCGCGACCTGCATGGCCTTCAGCACCTGGGCGTCGTCGGAGTAGAACACGCCCGGATAGGCCATGAACAGCTTGAAGCTCGACACCCCCTCGTCGACGAGCCCGCGCAGGGCGGCGAGGGAGGCGTCGTCGACGCCGCCGACGATCTGGTGGAAGCCGTAGTCGATCGCGCAGTTGCCCTGCGCCTTCGCGTGCCACGCGGCCAGCCCGTCCTGCACGCGCTCGCCGGAGCGCTGCACCGCGAAGTCGATGATCGTCGTGGTGCCGCCCCAGGCGGCCGCACGCGTGCCGGTCTCGAACGTGTCGGAGGCGCTCGTGCCGCCGAACGGCAGCTCCATGTGCGTGTGCGCGTCGATTCCGCCGGGGATCACGTACCTGCCCGTGGCATCGATGACCGCATCGACGGATGCGGCGACCTCCGTGCCGAGCAGCTGCGAGCCGGGGGCGAGCACCGCGACGATCGTCTCGCCGTCGATCAGCACGTCTGCCGCGGCGCGGCCGGTGGCCGAGACGACCGTGCCGCCGCGGATCAGCGTGGTGCTCATGGCGCGACGATGTCCCGGTAGGCGTCGGGCCGGCGATCGCGGTAGAACTGCCAGTCGTCGCGGGTCTCGCGGATGAGGCCGAGATCGAGGTCGCGCACGAGCAGCTCCTCGTGCTCGCTCGAGCCGAGCGCGCCCACATAGTTGCCGCGCGGATCGACCACGTACGACGTGCCGTAGAAGTTCACGGCCTGCTCGCCGTACTCGTTGTCCTCGCGGCCGACGCGGTTGGGCACGAGCACGAAGTACTGGTTCGCACCGGCCGCGGCCGGCCCCTCCAGTTCCCACAGCCGGTTCGACAGCCCGGGCTTGGAGGCGTTCGGATTGAACACGAGGTGCGCGCCGTTCAGGCCGAGCTCTCGCCATCCTTCGGGGAAGTGCCGGTCGTAGCAGATGTGCACGCCCACCTTGCCGACCGCCGTGTCGAACACGGGATAGCCGAGGTTGCCCGGGCGGAAGTAGAACTTCTCCCAGAAGCTCTCCAGGTGCGGGATGTGGTGCTTGCGGTACTTGCCGAGCACCGTGCCGTCGGCGTCGACCACGACGGCGGTGTTGTAGTAGACGCCGGTCTGCTCCTCCTCGTAGATCGGCAGCACCATCACCATGCCGAGCTCTTTCGCGAGGGCCGCGAACCGAGTGACGATCGGTCCGTTCGCCGGCTCGGCGTAGCGGTAGTACTTCTTGTCCTGGGTGATGCCGAAGTAGGGGCCGTAGAACAGCTCCTGGAAGCAGATCACCTGGGCGCCCTGCGCGGCCGCATCGCGGGCGAAGCGCTCGTGCCGCTCGAGCATCGACTCCTTGTCGCCGGTCCAGGTGGTCTGGGTGATCGCCGCCCGCACAGTCGTCATCTCGGCCTCCGTCGTCATCGATCGCGTCGTGCTTAGAGCATCGTGCGCAAACGCGCGATCGTCAACGGTGCGCAGCATCCGCCGCGGCATCCGCCGCCGCTGCCCGCCGCCGCTGCCCCCGTCGCTGCCCCGTCCACCGTGTCCCACTTTCTCGGACTCCCGGCCTCTGGAGCCCGAGATTTCGGGACATGAGTGCGAGATTTCGGGACATGGGGGGTGGGGCTGGGGCGGGGTCGGGTTACATCTGCAGACGGATGCCGCGCGCCCGCCGCTGCCGTAGCGTGAAGGCGTGATCCGGCTGTTGACGACCCGCCAACTGGCAGCGGACATCGTGGTCGGCATCACGTTCACCCTGGCCTCGCTCGCGCTGGGCACGCCGGATTCGCTCGCCGGCACGTGGCCGGTGATCATCTCGCTGCTGATCTGCGTCGGCTTCGGGGCGGCCGTGGCCGTACGCCGGCTCTTCCCGGAGCTCGCGCTGGGGCTGGCCTGGTTCGCGGCCATCGTGCAGATGACGGCGGGACGCACACCCGCCGTCTGCGACCTCGCCGTGTTCGCCGTACTGTACGCGGTCGCGGCCTACGGCACGAGGCTCGGCTACTGGCTGGGCTTCGCGTCGGCCATCGTCGGGGCGTTCACCATCACCGCCTACCTGATGCGACTGAGCGGGACAGCCGACTTCTCCTGGGGCACGATCACGATCGGCGGCGCGCTGCTCGTGGCGGCGCTGTTCGCGCTGCTGCTGTCGTGGACGGTCGGCGCGCTGGTGCGCAGCACGCGGCGCGCTCGGGCCACCCGCGCCGCGCAGCAGCGGGCCGAGGCCGAAGCCGCCGTCGAACAGGAGCGGGTGCGGATCGCCCGCGATATGCACGACGTCGTCGCGCACTCGCTGGCCGTGGTGATCGCGCAGGCCGACGGTGCGCGTTATGCGGCGGCATCCGACCCTGACGCGGCACAGCGCGCCCTCGGCACGATCTCGACCACCGCGCGCGTCGCGCTCGCCGATGTGCGAGTGCTGCTCACCCAGTTGCGCCACAGCCAGGGCGACGGTCCGCAGCCGACGATCGCCGACCTCGACGGTCTCTACGCACAGGTGCGGGCGGCCGGGCTGAAGCT
>CAYLMS010000257.1:0-3213 GCA_964384455.1 uncultured Microbacterium sp.
AGCGCATCGGCGCGCGAGAACGGCCTCGATCCGAAGAAGCCGCGTGCGGCCGACAGCGGCGACGGATGCGCCGACTCGATCACGGGCGTCGCACCCAGCAGCGGGCGCAGCCCTGCGGCATCCCGCCCCCACAGGATCGCCACCAAGGGGCCGCCGCGCGCGACGAGCACCCGGATCGCGTGCTCGGTGACCCGCTCCCACCCCCAGCCGCGGTGCGAACCGGGCGCACCCGGGCTCACGGTGAGCACGCGGTTCAACAGCAGCACGCCCTGGTCGGCCCACGCCGACAGGTCGCCGTGCGCCGCCGGCGGGATGCCGAGGTCGGCGTGCAGCTCGCGGTAGATGTTCGCGAGGCTGCGCGGCAGCGGCCGCACGTGCCGGTCCACGGCGAAGCTCAGCCCGATCGGATGCCCCAGGGTGGGGTACGGATCCTGGCCGACCACGAGCACCCGCACCTCGGGCAGCGGGCGCGCGAACGCGCGCAGCACCCGGTCACCGGCGGGCAGGTAGCCGCGGCCGGCGGCCGCCTCCGCCCGCAGCCGCTCACCGAGTGCGGCGATGTCGCCGGCGACGGGCTCGAGGGCTGCGGCCCAGGTCGGGTCGATCAGCCCGGCATCGGCGAGCTGAGCGAGGTTCACCGCGACGATTCGGGGTCGCGCACCCGCAGCGGGCCGCGCGCGAGCTGGTGCTGCGCCGACTGTGCGACCGGGCGCATCGTGATCAGGTCGAGGTTCACATGCGCCGGCGTGCCCAGCGCGTAGGCGATGACATCCGCGACATCACCCGCCACGAGCGGAGCCTCGACGCCCTCGTAGACGCGCGCCGCGGCATCCGCGTCACCGCCGAGCCGGTTCAGGGCGAACTCCTCGGTCTGCACCAGACCGGGTGCGATCTCCACCACCCGGATCGGTTCGCCGCCGAGCTCGAGCCGTAGCGCGTGCACCAGCATCGACTCCCCCGCCTTCGCCGCGTTGTAGCCGGCGCCGCCGGGGTAGGCGCCCTGCGCCGCGGTGGAGGTGACGAACACGGTGTCGGCATGACCCGCATCGGCCGCCGCCAGGCGCAGCAGTGGCAGCAGTGCGGCGACCACGCGCTGGGTGGTGAGTACGTTGGCCTGGAACATCCACTCCCAGTCGGCCGGGTCGCCGTGCTCCACGCGGTCGGCGCCGCGAGCGCCGCCCGCCACCTGCACCAGCGCGTGCAACGGGCCGCTCGCCGCGAGCTGCGCGGCGAGCGCGGTCACGTCGTCGGCCGACGTGAGATCGGCGGCGAACGCCGTCGCGCCGGTCTCGGCCTGCAGCGCGGCGAGCCGGTCGGCGCGCCGGGCGACGGCCGTCACCTCCCAGCCGCGCTCCCGAAGCAGCCGCACGGTCGCCTGCCCGATCCCGGTGCTCGCGCCGGTGACCACTGCACTTCTCGCCATGGGTTCCACGGTAGCGGCCTGCACGCCCCGTCGCGCGGGCCGCGGCCGGGCCTGTATTACGCTCCGAGTCCCGCGCATTGCCTGGTCGCGGAGCGGTTCGTAGCCTGATCCCACGCCTCACCACCGAACCAGGAGCCGACAATGACCGAGCAGAACTGGCGCTTCGAGACCAAGCAGGTCCACGCAGGTGCCGCCCCCGACCCGACGACGAAGTCGCGTGCCACGCCGATCTACCAGACCACGTCGTACGTGTTCGACAACGCCGACCATGCCGCGAACCTGTTCGCGCTCGCCGAGTTCGGCAACATCTACACCCGCATCCAGAACCCGACTCAGGATGTCGTCGAGCAGCGCGTCGCAGCCCTCGAGGGTGGCACCGCCGCCCTGCTCGTGGCCAGCGGCCAGGCCGCCGAGTCGTTCGCGGTGCTGAACATCGCCGAGGCGGGCGACCACATCGTCTCGTCGAGCTCGATCTACGGCGGCACCTACAACCTGTTCAAGTACACGCTGGCGAAGCTCGGCATCACCACCACGTTCGTGGAGAACCAGGACGACCCCGAGGAATGGCGCCGCGCCGTGCGCCCGAACACGAAGCTGTTCTTCGCCGAGACCATCGGCAATCCGAAGATCAACGTGCTCGACATCCGCACCGTCGCCGACATCGCGCACGAAGCCGGCGTGCCGCTGATCGTCGACAACACGATCGCGACGCCCTACCTGATCCGCCCGTTCGAGCACGGCGCCGACATCGTCGTGCACTCGGCCACCAAGTTCCTCGGCGGCCACGGCACCACCATCGGCGGCGTGATCGTCGACGGCGGCCGGTTCGAGTGGTCGAAGAACGTCGAGAAGTTCCCCGGACTCACGGAGCCCGACCCGTCGTACCACGGCGCCTCGTACACGACGGCCGTCGGCGACGGTCTGGCCTACATCATCAAGGCGCGCGTGCAGCTGCTGCGCGACCTGGGCGCCGCGATCGCGCCGATCAGCGCCTGGCTGCTGCTGCAGGGCATCGAGACGCTGTCGATGCGGGTCGAGCGGCACGTGCAGAACACGCAGGAGATCGCCGAGTGGCTCGAGTCGCGCGACGAGGTGGCGTCGGTGAACTACTCCGGGCTGCCCACCTCCCCGTGGTACGCCGCGGCCAACCGTTACGCGCCGAAGGGCGTGGGGGCCGTGCTGTCGTTCGAGCTCAAGGGCGGAGTCGAGGCGGGCCGCGAGTTCGTGAACGCACTCGACCTGTTCAGCCACCTGGCCAACATCGGCGATGTGCGCTCGCTGGTGATCCACCCGGCCTCCACCACGCACTCGCAACTCACGCCCGAGCAGCAGCTCACCGCCGGTGTCACGCCCGGACTGGTGCGGCTGTCGGTCGGCGTCGAGAACGTCGACGATCTCAAGGCCGATCTGGCGCAGGCGCTCGCCGCCGCACGTCGCGTCGGCGAGGCCGTCGGCGCATAAGCGCGAGACCGCGGCGGATGCCCCGTGCCTGGTGGTGCGGGGCATCCGTGCGTGCGGGGCACCCGTGCGTGCGGGACATCCGTGCGTGCGGGACATCCACCCGCCCAAACTTCACCGACCCGTATCGTCGCCGCAGGCCCCACACCCGACAACCAGCGCCGGACATCCCCCCACCGCATCCGCGCCGCCCGCACTTACCGACCCGTATCGTCGCCGCAGGCCCCACACCCGACAACCAGCGCCGGACATTCCCCACCGCATCCGCGCCGCCCGCACTTACCGGCCTGTATCGTCGCCACAGGCCCCGCGCCCGACCACCCGCGCCGGAC
>CAYLMS010000258.1:0-3212 GCA_964384455.1 uncultured Microbacterium sp.
CCCAGCACGAGGTGCATGCCCAGCGCCCGCCCGCGGGCGGCTACGTCGGTGAAGACGGCATGCAGCTCGGCGTCGCCGTCCAGCAGCGCTGCGAACTCGTCCACCACGATCACCAGCCGCGGCATGCGCACCCGGTCGTCGGCGATGTCGCGCGCTCCCGCGGTGGCGAGCACGTGCTCCCGGCGGCGCAGCTCGGCGCGCAGGCTCTGGATGGCTCGGCGGGCACCGGCTGCATCGAGATCGGTGATCACCCCTGTGACGTGCGGCAGCGCGGCCAGCGCATCGAACGCCGTGCCGCCCTTGAAGTCGGCGAGCAGGAAGCTCACCTCGCGCGTGCTGCGGGTGGCGCACAGCGCCGTGATCCACGTGACCAGCAGTTCGCTCTTGCCGCTGCCGGTGACCCCGGCGACCACGGCGTGCGGGCCGTCGGCGACGAGATCGACGATCGCAGGCGCGGCACCGTCGAGGCCGATCGGCACCGCCAGCCCGGTGCCGGGCGCCGCAGCCAGCAGCGGGCCGAGCGCTACGGCCGCGGGCACGTCGGCGGGCTCGGCGACACGGGCGAGCAGCGCCACCGCGCACTCCGCCTGCCCGCGCGAGACGCCCTCCACCGTCAGCTCGCGGGTGTCGTGGGCGTGCTGCAGCGTGGCGGTCGTCACGCCGGTCATCGTCAGCACCGCCGCGCAGCCCGCAGGCAGCGGGGCGCCGGGAGCGGCGACCGCGATCACGATCTCTGCGTCGGCCTGCTCGCCGACCTCGAGGAAGGCGAGCCGGCAGGCTGCGCCGGCGGTGCGGCGATGCGGCAGCTCGCGCGCCCAGTGCTCCCCTGCAGGCGTGGCCACCACTGCGAGTTCGTGCGGCGGCCGGGTGAGGCACATCTGCAGCACCAGCGCCCTGGCCACCGCCAAGGCGAGTGCGTGCGGACCGACCACGCACACCCCGGCCGATGCGGGCAGCACCACGGGTGCGTGCAGCAGCGTGGCCGCCTGCCGCCGCAGCGCGGCAGCAGGCTCGCCACCGCCCTGCACGCGCACCGTGCTCGGCGCGGTGCCCGCGCCGAGCACCAACTGCGGCGGCGCCGCCGCCGACCACACCACCCCGGGCCGTGCGATCAGGGCCGCCGCATCCGGATGCCGGCGGCGCAGCGCCGTGCGCTCCCGCTCGTGCCGCGCCGTCACCGCGCGCTGCGCGCGCGCACGCTCGATGCCCGCGTCCACCACAGCGCGGCGGGCGAGCCGCCGCTCGGCCCACGCCCCGTCGACCAGCGTCGCCACTGCCAGCAACGGTCCGAGCGCCGCGAACAGCAGCATCAGCGCCGACCCGGTGATCAGCCACATCACGGCGGCCGCGGCGACCGGCGCCGTCGCGGCGGCCAGGGGAAACGGCCGCCGGGGTGCGCGCTGATGCGGCGGCGCCAGGGTCAGCGGCTCGTCCGCTGCCCCGTCGGCCGCCTCCGCGTCGTCGTCAGCCGCGGCACGATCGTCGGTCACCCTGCCAGACAAGCGCACCCGGCAGTCGTTCGCCGCCGCTCGCCGGCTGCTGTGCGCTACTCGACCTGGTCGGCGGCTGTGGAGGAGGAGGCGCCGCGCGACACGTTCAGCACGATCACGGTGATGTTGTCGCGCCCGCCGTTCTCCAGCGCCGCCTCCAGCATCGCCGCGACGGCGGTGGCGGCATCCGCGTTCTCGTGCAGGAAATGCTGGATGCCGTAGTCGGTGAGCTCTTTGGTGAGGCCGTCGGAGCAGATCACGAAGCGATCGCCGTCGACGATCTCCAGCCGCACATAGTCGGGGGTCACCGAGTCGCTCGGCCCGACGGCGCGGGTGATCACGTTGCCGTAGGGGTGGTTCTCGGCCTCTTCCGGGCTGAGCCGGCCGGCCGCCAGCAGTTCCTGCACGACCGAGTGGTCGGTGGTCACCTGCACCAGCACCCCGTCGCGCTGCAGATACACGCGCGAGTCGCCGATGTTCAGCGTGACCCACGTCTCGGGCGTCGCTGTCGTGTCGAGGAACACGCCGGTGACGGTGGTGCCCGTCCCCTCGTCGGTGGCGCTGGGGTGGGCGACGATGTCCTTCACCGCGCCATCGAGTGCGGTCTCGATGGTCAGCGGCGTGACCTCGCCCTCGGCCGCGGTGCGCAGTCGGTCGACGGTGCGGGCGCTCGCGATCTCGCCGCCGACATGGCCGCCCATGCCGTCTGCTACCACGAACAGCGGGAACGCCGTGAGCACGGCATCCTGGTTCGCGTCGCGGCGACGACCGGTGTGCGTGGTCGCCGCCCACTCGAGCCGCAGCACCGCGCCGTCGCCGAGCACGACCGTGCGGGAGCGAGCGTCGGTGTCAGCCACACGGTCCTCTCGGCCAGATCACGCGCCCCGTCGAACGCGCGATTCATCCTACTGGACGGGCACCGCGCGCGGATGGGCGGCTCACCCCATCGCCTGCGTGAACAGCCGGGCGCCGACGAGGTACCCGACGACGATGAGGGCGCTCGCGACGAGCGGCACCCAGGCGAGGTCTGTCCCGGTGCGACGGCTGATGATGAGGGCGACGATCGTGATCACGAACGACGCCGCGGCACACCCGAAGAACACGGCCGCGGCACTCTGCCCCGCGGCCCAGTCGCAGGCGGTTTCGCACCTGCCGCTCGTATTGAAGACGAGACCCATCCAGAATCCTGCGGTCACGAGGAACACGACGAGTTGGATGACGGACACCCCCAGTACAGCCGCCGCGGCACTGCGCTGCGGACGTGCTGAACGAGTGGGGTCCGGCGGTCGCCCCGGGCCGGAGGCCATCACCGCGCCAGCGCCTCGCGGAGCCACGCTGCGGCGCGGGCGTCGTACAGCTTCGCGGCCGGGATCTGCGGCGCGGGCTCTGTTCCAGGCGGCGCGGCGAGCGGATGCTCCACCCCGTCGACGTACTCGCCGGTGGCGATGCCGAGGCCCTCGAACTCACGCACCGCGTCGAGGAAGGCGCGCTCGTCGGCCGCCCCCTCGATCACCAGGATGTCGGCGCGGGTGGACGCCAGCTCGTCGGCCCGCGCGACGAAGTCCATCCGCGCGGCGAACGCGTCGGCGAGCGGCGTCCACGCGTAGGGCGCAGGCAGGAACTCTGCGGTCGCATCGATCATCGGCCGCAGACGCAGCATCGGATTCACCAGCACCGCCGCGCGCGCGCCGTGCACCGCGAGCACCTCGGCGGCCACCGACG
>CAYLMS010000259.1:0-3199 GCA_964384455.1 uncultured Microbacterium sp.
GTTGCGGGTGGCGAAGATGCCTTGGATGGGGCCCCCTTCGGCGATCCCCCCCGCGATGCCGAACGGCGGGAACGGCACGTTCAGCAGGATGCCGGACAGGATCTCGAGCCCCAGCGACAGCGACAGCGCCACCCGCATCGCGTCACCGAGCGCGCGCGCGGTCTGCAGCGTGTCGCGCACGTGCCCGATCACCACGGCGATCAGCGCGAGCCCCGCCAGCGAGATCCAGCCCAGCGCGGTCTGCGTATGGCTGGTCGTCCACCGGATGCTCGCCGCCGCCCACCCGGCGAACAGCACGAGGCTCACCGGCACCAAGCGCAGCAGCGACAGCTCGCGCCGGCGCGCGGCGAGGATTCCGGCCCCCACGAGGCACAGTCCGGCGATCACGCTGATGTAGGTCACCTGGCTCGCGATGCGCACGATGAGCACCGAGCCCACCACCGCGGCGAACGCGGCGACCGTGTAGGCCCTGGCCATATCGGCGCTGGCCAGCAGCAGGCCGAGCCGGTGCAGCGGGTGTCGGCCCCGCGGCTCGTCGCCCGCGGCGCCGCGGGCGGCCGCATCCGTCACGTCGTCCGCTGCCACAGCTCGCCGCGCTCGATCGCGAGCGTCTGCTCGGTGGGCCCCACCCCGACGATGGGCGACTGCTTGAGCTTGAACGCGAACATCACCACGAACATCCAGCCCCACTCCATCAGCGGGCGCGACTCGCTGAGCCCCTGCACCAGCAGCAGCGCGGCCACCATCGTGGGCAGCAGACTGAGCGCCGAGTACGGTCGGTCGGCCACGAGATCCCAGCGGGGCCGGTCGACGGCGAAGAACCACGATCGCCACACGAATGCCAGGTACATCAGCCCCAGCAGCAGCACCCCGATCGCACCCAGTTGCAAAAAGGCGTCGAGCCACATGTTGTGCGCCATGAACACTGTCAGGCGATGGTCCGAGATCCAGCCGGCGAAGCCCGGGTCCCACGGCAGCCACGGCGTGGCAAAGCCCCAGCCGGCCACCGGCCGCTGCACGGCGCGTTCCCACACGGCCGTCCAGATCGCCCCGCGCCCGGTGGCGTCGTCGCTCTTGCCGAGCAGGGCGAACAGCGCGTCGCGCGCGAACCACGCGCCGGCCCCGCCGACCACGGCGACCCCTGCGAACACCAGATACCAGCGGGTGCGCTGTGCGGGCCGCCGCGCCGTGCGCATGAGCAGCGCCGCGGCGAGCACGCACGCAGCCGCGACGGCAGCGAGGTAGGCGGTGGCGGACGCCGCGCGCACCATGAGGAACCCGGCCAGCACGATCCAGGCCAGCAGGATGCCGCGGCGCGGGGCGCGCGCCGCGAACCGCACCGCGAACACGATGATCGCCAGCAGCGCCGCGATCGCCAGCAGGTTGGAGTTGCCTACGATGCCCTGGATGCGCCCCGCGTGCAGCAGGTTGCCGCGCACCCAGTACAGCTCCACCGGGATGTGGCCGGGCGGCGGCGTGACGAAGTCGGGCAGGATCGGATGGCGCACCACGACCGCCACCCACAGTTCGATCCCGAGCGACAGCGCCAGCATCCATTTCAGCGCCGACGCCACCGCCCGCACGAGCTCGCGCCACGTGAGCAGGCTCGCCACGAACAGGCCTTGCAAGGTGGTGACCGCGAGCATCGTCCAGGTGATCGCGGTGGCATCGCGCCAGGCGCTCCACGCGAACGACGCCGCCGCCCACGCCAGGTAGGCGAGCGGGAACCACGGCAGCCGCCGCCACACCAGCCGCGGGGTGCCCTCGTCGGCGCCCCACGCGCGCGAGGGCAGCAGCCACAGCACGATGCTGACCAGCCCCGTCGCCGCCACCAGCGCGAACAGCCCCACCGGGCCGAGCAGGTTGTTCCAGGCGCTCGCGGCCACGGCCGTGAACAGCAGGAAGATGCACCACGCGCGCAGCAGCAGGTGCGCCGTGGTCTCGCGCTCGGGCGCCCTGGGCGCAACGGCTGCGCCGTGTCGGGTGAACTGTGGCATCGTGCCCTCAGGCTATCCCGCGCATCCGCAGAATCCTCTCGATGCGTACGCCGCGAAGCCCGTGTCCTCCGGCGCGTCGGGAAGGTTGAAGTCGAGGTTGAGGCTTAGTATCCGCCGGGCTTGACCTGACGAAACTACACCGGTGTAATTAGAACGCACGCTGTATCGCGTGGGGGCACACAGGTTGGAGCACGAACATGGCGGGGGCTCAGTATCGCTCAGGCGTTCCCGACAACTGGTTCGTCGACCCGGTTCAGCTCGGCGTCGCGGGGGCGAAGCGGCCGGCACCGTCCGACGACGATCCACTCGGATGGCAGACCGACGCGCTGTGCGCGCAGACCGACCCGGAGGCGTTCTTCCCCGAGAAGGGCGGATCGACACGGGATGCCAAGCGCATCTGCACGACGTGCGAAGTGCGTGCGCAGTGCCTGGAGTACGCGCTGCTCAACGACGAGCGGTTCGGCATCTGGGGCGGCCTCAGCGAGCGCGAGCGGCGCCGGCTGAAGCGCCGAGCCGGCTGACCGGATCGCCTGATACCGGCGCGTGGCGCCGACGGGCGACACGATCGCGCCTAGGCTGAAGCGCCATGCCGGACCGCGTACACGCCATTCTGGTCGTGCGCCCCGACGGCCGCACGCCCGCCCAGACGCACCTGCGGCGCACCCTGGCGGCGCTGCGCGCGCAGACCAGACCCGTCGACGCGCTGACGATCGTCGTGTGCGGCCACGATGCTCGGCTGACCGAGCTGCTCGACGGGTCGGGCGCCGAAGGGGTGCTGTCCGTCTCGGCCGCCACCTCGTACGCGCAGGCGGTGCGATTGGGCGCACTGCGCGCGCCGGATGACGCGGCCGTCTGGCTGCTCGCCCAGGACACCGCGCCCGCGCCCGACACGCTGGCCGGCCTCGCCGGTGCGCTCGAACTCGCTCCCTCGCTGGCGCTTGCGGCGCCCAAGCTGGTGCGCACCGACGAGCACGACACGATCGTCTCGCTCGGTCGCAGCATGACCGGCCTCGGCCGCGCGGTCACCCGCGCGGCCGGCGAGCTCGACCAGGGCCAGCATGACACCGACGACGACGTGCTCGGCGCCGACATCCGCGGGATGCTCGTGGCGGCCGACGCGTGGCGCATCCTGGGCGGCATCGATCCGGGCCTCGGCGGTGCCGACGAGGGCCTCGACCTCGGCGTGCGGGCGCGCCTGGCCG
>CAYLMS010000260.1:0-3193 GCA_964384455.1 uncultured Microbacterium sp.
GCCGGCGACCGGCGGGGCGGGGCGGGGGTGGGGGTGGGGGTGATGGTGCTCATGAGTGCGTTCCCGTCGGTTCGGCGGTGGTCGGCGGCGTGCCCTGCGCGGGCCTGCCGCCGTGGTCGAGGTGGGCGAGCACGGCGAGCACGCGGCGGTTGCCCGCGTCGTCCTGCTCGAGGTCGAGCTTCTGAAAAATGGCGGTGACGTGCTTCTCGACGCTGCCCTCGCTGATGTGCAGGGTGCGGGCGATGGCCTGGTTGGACCGTCCCTCCGCCACCAGCGCCAGCACTGTCGCCTCGCGATCGGTGAGCCGGCCCATGCGCTCGTCCCGCCCGCGGCGGCTGAGCAGCTGCGCCACCACCTCGGGGTCGAACACCGTCGCGCCCGCGCCGATCCGCTCGACGGTGGCGAGGAACTCGGCGACATCCGTCACCCGGTCCTTGAGCAGGTAGCCGAGCGCCCCGCCGTTGCCTGCGATGAGGTCGGCGGCGTAGCGCTCCTCGACGTACTGCGAGAGCACCAGCAGTGCGAGCTGCGGATGCTGCCGGCGCAGCGCCAGCGCGGCGCGGATGCCCTCGTCGGTCCAGGTCGGCGGCAGCCGCACATCGAGCACGCACAACTCGGGCGCGGTGCTGGCGACGGCGTCGTCGAGCGGCGCCGCATCGGCGAGGGCGGCGACCACGGTGTGGCCCGCGTCCTCGAGCAGCCGTACGAGGCCCATCCGCAGCAGGGTCGAGTCTTCGCAGATCAGGATGCGCATGGCACGCTCACCTCCAGGCTGGTCGGGCCGCCGCTCGGGCTGTCCAGGCGCGCCTGACCGCCCGCGGCGAGCACGCGATTCATGATGCCGTCGAGTCCGCCACCAGGGGCGACCTGCGCCCCACCGATGCCGTCGTCCTCGATGCGCGCCCAGAGCAGGCCGTCGTCGCGCAGCCGCACCACCACGCGGGCGTGACTGGCTCTGGAGTGCTTGGCGACGTTCGTCAGCGCCTCGGCGATGGAGAAGTACACGGCGGTCTCGGCTTCGCGCCCGCAGCGCCCGTCGAGCCGCACGTCGAGGGCGACCGGGGTGTGCGAGCGGGCAGCGAGCGCCGACAGCGCAGCATCCAGTCCGCGGTCGTCGAGCACCGAGGCATGGATGCCGCGGGCCAGCTGCCGCAGTTCGGTGATCGCCGCCTTCGTCGAGGTGTGCGCCTCGGCGATGAGCGCCTTGGCCGCAGCGGGGTCGTCGTCGATCTTCTGCTGCGCGAGACCCAGGGTCATGCCCACCGACACCAGGCGTGGCTGCACGCCGTCGTGCAGGTCGCGCTCGATCCTGGTGCGCTCCACGTCGGCGGCGCGCACTGCGCCGTCGCGCTGCGCCCCCGAGGTGCGCACGTCTTCGGCGAGCTGCGCCTCCCGCGAGGGCACGAGGATGGCGCGCGAGATCACGCCGTGCAGAATGCCCAGGCCGATCGTGCCGGCGATGCCGATCAGCACCTGCACGACCCCCAGTCCGATCGCCACGGGCATCGCGACCCGCACGTCGGTGCCCCACAGCGGCACCTCGCCGCTGCGGGCGAGCAGCGGGGCGAACAGCAGCACGGCGCCCGACACGGTGCCCGAGACGAGCGTGACCACGATCAGGCCGAGGATCATCGACACCGTCGCGTTCGCCACGCCCCGCCAGGTGCCCGCGTCGATCAGCTGCTGCCAGAAGGTGCGCACGACGCCGCCGAAGCCGGGGCGACCGCTGCGCCGCGCGCGCAGCGCAGGGATGCCGAAGCCGTACAGACCCTCCACCCGCGCGTGCTCCAGCCAGGCCACCGCGAACAGTCCGTAGGCGAACGCGACGAGCAGCAGCACGCCGATGCCGGCCAACGGGATGAGTCCGATGCCGAGGGCGCCGAGCGTGATCAGCATCACCATCACGCCGGGGCCGAGCGTGCCGAGCGCGGCCAGCTGCGCGATCGCGCCGGCCAGCTGCCCGGGGGCGGCGATCCGGGGGTGCGAGGTAGGGCGCGGGTTCTGGTTCTGGTCCGCGTACTGGTGCGGGTTCGGGTTCTGGTTCGGCGCGTCGGGGGCGGCGGGAGCGGATGCCGGCGGCCTGTCGGCAGGAAGCGCTGCGGTGGTCATGACTCCACGCTAGAAGGGCGGGGCGTGCCGCGCGCCCCCGGCATCCGTACTGTCTGGTTCGGGTTATCCCCCGTCAGCGCCCCGACACCGTGCCGAACAGGCGGGCGATCGGCGCCAGCACCAGCGGCCTCGCCGCCGCCCAGCCGGCGGCGATCACGGCCAGAGCGGCCGCGAAGATCCAGAAGCCGGTCCAGCCGACCTCGTCGCTGCCGCCGAACATGTGGTTGAGGTTGCGCAGAGCGCCGGTGGCCAGCACCAGCGTGACGTGCACGAGGATGAACAGGCAGAAGTACAACATCACCGGGAAGTGCACCGCCCGCGCCCACTCGACCGGATAGGCGTGGTTCAACGCCTTCGCCTTCGTCGGCCAGACCCCCGACATCCGCACCCCCGTCGCGGCCGCGAGCGGCGCGGCCAGGAACACCGTGGTGAAGTAGGCCAGCTGCTGCAGGCTGTTGTAGTTCACCCAGCCGTCTTCGGTGGGCCAGTGCAGCGACGCGTACTTCAGCGCGGCGGTGAGCGCGTTCGGGAACACCTCCCAGCTGGTCGGCACGATGCGCATCCACTGCCCCGTGACGAACAGCAGCACCACGAACACCGCACCGTTGACCAGCCACAGGATGTCGAGCGACTGATGGAACCACAGGCTCAGGCTGATCTTGCGCTTGCGCGTGCCGCGCGGTGACCAGAAGGCATCGGGCCGCTTCTGGTGGCGCACCTGCAGGCCGGAACGGATGATCAGCACGATCAGGAACACGTTGAAGAAGTGCTGCCAGGAAAGCCACGCCGGGATGCCCACGGGGGCGATCTCGGGCAGGGCGTACTGACCGGGATAGGTCGCGACGAACGCGCGCAGGCCGTCGAGGCTGAGCAGCCAGCGCACGGCGAGTACGACCATCGCCGCGGCGTAGACGAGGCCGCCGCCTGCGACGATCACCGCGCCCACCCACTGGGCGGTGGTGAAGGGGCCGTGTCGGCGCGGCTGCGCGGCGGTGCTCGGCACGCTGCGCGGGGCGCGGCGATCGGCGTTCCAGCGGCGCGCGGCAGGTGTGAGGAACACCGTCGGGGTGAACGGCAGCGGCGG
>CAYLMS010000261.1:0-3192 GCA_964384455.1 uncultured Microbacterium sp.
AGTTGTGCGGACATCGCGGGAGTCGCGCAGGTGTGCCACGAGCACGGCGTTCCGCTGCACCTCGACGCCGTGCAGGCGGCGGGCTGGCTGCCGCTGGCGGCGGAGCACACCGGCGCCGACGCGCTCTCGTTGGCCGGGCACAAGATCGGCGCGCCGAAGGGCACCGGGGTGCTCGCCGTGCGCGGCCGCATCCCGCTCGAGCCGCTGCTGCACGGCGGCGGCCAGGAGCGAAGCCGCCGCAGCGGCACCGAGGACGTCGCGGGGGCCGTGGGGTTCGCGACCGCGCTCGAGCTCGCCGAGGCGGAGCGTGCGGCGGATGCCGCACGGGTGGCGCACCTGCGCGACGCGTTCGTCGCTCAGGTGCTGAGCGCGGTGCCGACGGCGAGACTCACCGGGCACCCGCAGCGGCGGCTGCCCGGCACTGCGAGCTTCACGTTCGCCGGCACCAGCGGCGAGGCGGTGCTGCTCGAGTTGGAGCGCCACGGGGTGGTCAGCTCGTCGGGTTCGGCGTGCGCCGCGGGCAGCGACGAGCCTTCGCACGTGCTGGTGGCGATGGGGATCGAGCCGGAGGTGGCGCAGACGGCGGTGCGGTTCACGCTGCCGCATGGGCTGACCGAACCGCTCGACCAGGTCGCTGCGGCCGTCGCCGCCGCGGTCGCCGCGGTGGGGGCGGGAGCATGAGCGACGCGATCGTCACGGTCGTCGTTCCCGGGCGGGATGTCGCCGAATACGCCCAGGAGGCACTGGACTCGCTGCGTGCGCAGACGTTCACCGGCTGGCGCGCCGTGCTCGTCGACGACGCGTCCCGCGACGGCACGGGCGCCCTGTTCCGCGCCGCCGCCGACGCGGACGACCGGTTCACGGTGGCGGTGCACGCCGAGCACCGGGGCCTCGGCGCGGCACGCAACACGGGGCTCGAGCTGGTGCGCACGCCCCTGGTCGGCTTCCTCGACGCCGACGACCGCTACACGCCGCATGCGCTGGCGCGACTGGTCGGCACCGTGCAGGGCAGCGGCAGCGAACTGGTGGCCGGAGCCTACGTGCGGCTGCGGCCCGACGGCGCCGGCGGCTATGCCGCCGGCGCCGTGCAGCCGTGGGTCGCTGCGGCGACCTCGCCGCAGCGGCTCGGCACCTCGCTGGCGGAGCATCCGGAGGCGTCGGGCAACGTGGTGGCCTGGTCGAAGGTGAGCAGCATCGACCTGTGGCGGCGGCTCGGGCTGCGCTTTCCCGAAGGCAGGCTGTACGAGGATCAGGGCGTCGCGCAGCGGCTGTACGTCTCCGCCCGTGGCTTCGACGTCATCCCCGATGTCGTGGTGCAGTGGCGCGAACGCGCCGACGGCACCTCGATCACGCAGCGCACCGCCGCGCTCGACGTGCTCACCGATTACCTCGCCGCACTCGGCGAGGGCATCGCCGTGCTGCAGGAGGCCGGAGAGCACACGGCGGTCACCGCACGCGCACGGCTGATCCTGCGGCTCGATCTGCCTCCGCTGCAGCAGATCGCGGCCGCGCACCCAGACTCCGAGTACCGTGCGCGCCTGCACGCGTTCGTGGCCGCCGTCACCGCGCTGGCCGGGTGACGGACGCTCAGTCCGCCGCAGCCTGTTCGGCCGCGAGCACGCGCGAAGCGGCCAGCTGCTCGGCGGCCAGTTCCGCATACAGTCCGCCACCTGCGATCAGCTCGTCGTGCGTGCCCGACTGCACGATGCGTCCCGCGTCGACCACGTGGATGACATCGGCCTGGCGCACGGTCGAGAGCCGGTGGGCGATCGACAGCGTGGTGCGGCCGCGGGCCGCGGCATCCAGCGCCTCCTGCACCACCCGCTCCGACACGGTGTCCAGCGCCGAGGTCGCCTCGTCCAGCAGCAGCACGGGCGGGTCCTTCAGCAGCACCCGCGCGATCGCGATCCGCTGCTTCTCGCCTCCGCTCAGTCGATAGCCGCGCTCGCCCACCACGGTGTCGTAGCCGTGCTCGAAGCTCTCGATGACGTGGTGGATGTTGGCGGCCCGGCACGCGGCGACCAGTTCGTCGTGGCCGGCGTCCGGCTTGGCGTACAGCAGGTTCTCCCTGATCGTCGCGTGGAACAGATAGGTCTCCTGGGACACGATCCCGATGTGCTCCACGATCGACTCGCGGGTGAGCGCGCGCACGTCCTGCCCGGCGAACAGCACCGCGCCGCTGGTCGCCTCGTGCAGCCGCGGCGCCAGGTAGACGATGGTCGTCTTGCCCGCCCCGCTCGGCCCGACGAAGGCGATGTGCTGACCCGGTTCGGCGACGAACGACACCCCGTCGAGCGTCGGGCGGGCCTCGGCCGCGGCATCCGGGTAGCGGAAGCCCACATCGCGGAACTCGATGCGCCCCAGCGGGCCGCCGCGTGCGCCTGCCCGCAGAGCATCAGGCCGGTCGGTGATCGCGGGCGTCAGATCGAGGTACTCGAAGATGCGCGCGAACAGCGCGCGCGAGGTCTGCAGGTCGAGCGCCACCCGCAGGAGCGCCATCAGCGGGAACAGCAGCCGCGCCTGCACGGTCGTGAACGCGACGATGACGCCGGCGGTGATGTCGGGGCGGCCGCCGGTGAGGATGATGCCTGCGACCAGGTAGATGATCGCAGGCACCGACGCCATCAGCACGCTGACCACACCGAAGAACCACTGCCCGCTCATCGACTGGCGCACCTGCAGCCGCACCTGGTTGGCCGTCTCGTCGGCATAGCGCCGCTCCTCGGTGCCCTGCCGGTTGAACGACTTGGCGAGCAGGATGCCCGACACACTCAGCGTCTCCTGCGTGATCGCGGTCAGCTGCGACAGCGACTCCTGCGTCTGCGCGGCGATCCGAGCCCGCACCTGCCCGACCCGGCGCTGCACCACCGCCAGCACCGGCAGCAGGATCACCGCGATGATCGTGAGCCGCCAGTCGATCAGGATCATGGCCGCGAGCGACGCGACCACGGTGACGGCATTGCCCAGGATGCTGGTCAGCGTGGTCGTGAGCACCCCGGCCACCCCGCCCACGTCGTTCTGCAGGCGCGATTGGATGACACCGGTCTTCGTGCGGGTGAAGAACGCGAGCTCCATCTGCTGCAGGTGTGCGAACAGGCGCAGCCGCAGGTCGCCGGTGATGCGGTTGCCCACCGAGGCGGTCAGCCACGTCTGCAGCACATTCAGGCCCGACGTCACGAGGAACAGCGCGAT
>CAYLMS010000262.1:0-3162 GCA_964384455.1 uncultured Microbacterium sp.
GGAACACCGCGACGAACCGCTCCACCACCCGCAGCCGGCTCGCGCCGTCGGTCGCGCGGGTGAGCGTGTAGTCGACGTCGAGGCTCTGCAAGGTGAAGTCCTGCACGTCGCCGGGCGCCGGCCCGACGCGGGTGTGGGACTGGGCTTGGCTCTGTGACTGCGCCTGCGGCACGACCTCGCCGGCCGTGTGCGCCCACGCGGGCGGCGCGGGGATGAGCGTCACCGCCGCCGCCCCCAGCACGCCTGCGATCGCCATTGCCAGCATCGACGCCAGCGCCGAGCCGCGCCGCGGCCGTGTGCCCCGCCTCATGCGGCCAGCCTAGGGCGACGCCGCCGACCGGCCCGCTAGGTTGGGCGCATGCCCGATCGCCGCCTCGCCGTGGATGCCTGGGAGAGCCTGTTCCGCGCGCAGCACGAGGTGCTCGCCGAGATCAGCGTCGACTTCGAGGGCTCGGAGCTGGGGCAGGGCGAGTACGACGTGCTGCTGGCCGTGACCCGCGCAGCAGGCCGCACCGCGCGGCTGCGCGACATCACCCGCGGGATGCTGATCAGCCAGCCCTCGGTATCGCGCCTGATCGACCGGATGGCGGCGAGCGGCCTGATCACGAAGGGCGCCGACCCGCTCGACGGCCGTGGCGCGCTGGTGACGGCCACCGAGGCCGGCGTGCGCGCCTTCGATCGCATCGCCCGCCGTCACGCCGTGCGCATCGCCGAACGGATGTCGCGCCTCACCGACGACGAACTCGCCACGCTGCTCGCCCTCACCACGAAGCTGCGCGCCGAAGGTCCTTGAGCCTGCCGAAGGTCCCTGAGCCCGCCGAAGGGTCACCGCGTGCGGCGGCGCAGCGTGAGCGAGGCCAGCACGATCGCGCCGACCACGAAGGCCACGACCACGAGCACCGGACCGTAGACGTCCCAGCCGTCGTCGCCACGGGTCACGGCGTTGACCGCATCCACCGCATAGCTCAGCGGCAGCCAGTCGCTGATGGCGTGCAGCGCATCGGGCATCTGATCACGCGGCATGATGATGCCGCCCAGCAGGATCTGCGGGAACACCACGACCGGCATGAACTGCACGGCCTGGAACTCCGTGCGCGCGAACGCGCTGGCCAGAAGGCCCAGCGCGGTGCCGAGCACGGCATCCACCACCGCCACCAGTCCGAGCTCCCACATCGGCCCCTTCACGGTGAGCCCGCACACCCACACCGCGAACACCACCGTGATGATCGCCTGCAGCACCGCGGCCGCACCGAACGCGAGCGCGTAGCCCGCGATGAAGTCGCCCTTGCCGAGCGGGGTGGTCATCAGCCGTTCCAGGGTGCCCGACCGACGCTCGCGCAGCGTGGTGATCGACGTGATGAGGAACATCACCGTGAACGGGAACAGGGCCAGGATGGCGGGGCCGACGGTCTGGAACACCCGGTCCTGATTGACGAACAGCCACGCGAACAGGCCCACCAGCAGGCTCGGCGCGATCAGCATGAGCGCCACCGAGCGATGGTCGTGACCGAGCTGGCGCAGCACCCGCCCCGCGGTGGCGAGCGTGCGCGACGGCTTCACCGCTCGCTCCGATGCTCGCGCCTGCCGTGCGGATGGGATGCCTCGTCGCGTTCCACGAGGGCGAGGAACGCGACATCCGGATCGTCGCTGCCCGCGTCGGCGAGGAACGCGGCGGGCGTGGTGTCGGCGATCACGCGGCCGGCGCGCATGAGCAGCAACCGGTCGCAGCGTAGCGCCTCGTCCATGACGTGGCTGCTCACGACGAGGGTGGCGCCCGCATCGGCGAGTTCGCGGAACAGGCGCCACAGCTCGGTGCGCAGCACGGGGTCGAGACCCACGGTCGGCTCGTCGAGCACGAGCAGGGCGGGCGTGCCGAGCATCGCGACCGCGAGCGACACCCGGTTCTCCTGTCCGCCGCTGAGCGATGCGACGGTCTGGGATGCCTGCGGCCCGAGCCCCGTCTGAGCGATCACCCGCGCCACGTCGGTGCGCGGGGCGCCGATCAGCCTGGCGAAGTAGCGCAGGTTCTGCTCGATCGTGAGGTCGGCGTACACCGACGCCGACTGCGTGTCGTAGGCGACCGCGTCGCGCAGCGCGCGCGAGCCGGCCGGCCGGCCCAGCACCTCGACGGTGCCGGCATCCGTCTTCTGCACCCCGACGATGCTGCGCATGAGCGTGGTCTTGCCGCATCCCGACGGACCGAGCAAGCCCGTGATGCTGCCGCGCGAAATGTCGACGTCGAGCCCGTCGAACACCATCGTGCCGCCCCGGCGCACCCGCAGCCCGCGCACGCGCACCGCCGGCCCATCATGGTCGGTGCTGCGGAGGGCGTGCGCGCTCACCCGCACAGCGTAGCGTCACCAGCGGTTGTGCACGTCTTCGGCCCACCCTGTGATGCCGTCGAACTCGACCGTCGCGCCGTCCGCCTGCGCGAACGTGCCCGACCAATGGCCGAAGCACTGCACCGTGCGTGACGACACGACCCCGAGATTCGTCGCGGAGTGTTTGTCGAAGAAGGGCACGAAGGATGCCTCGAGGCCTCCGCCGCGCACCGACCACGGGTCGAGCGGATGGTCGAGCGAGTACTCCCAGCGCAGCTCTGCCGAGATCTTGTGCAGCCGACCGTCGATGAGGATGCCGTTCTCGGTCGAGCCGGTGCCGTCGGTCCAGCGTCCGCCGAACTGCACCCCCATGACGCGGCCGTGGGACACACCCGATCCCGCTCCCCAGTTCCAGCGGATGTCGTAGGGCCAGCGCCCGCGGCCATGGTCGAGCACCGCCCACGACGAGCCCGCGGGCACCTCGTGCTCGACCCCGTCGACCGTGACCCGGCCCGACGCGGGCAGCGCGACATCCTTCACGGTGTACTGGAAGCGGCGGGAACCCCACGGCACCACCACGGCGAGACAGTCGTGCTCGGACGGTCGGGTGACGGTCACGTCGAACGACGCGTCGCGCGTGGACGCCCGCAGCCTGACTGTCGCGGTGCCTGAGTGGGCTGCGGTGCCTGGGTGGGTTGCGGTGCCTGGGTGGGCTGCGGTCCCTGGGTGGGCTGCGGTCCCTGGGTGGGCTGCGGTCCCTGGGTGGGCTGCGGTCCCTGAGCCTGATACGGTCCCTGAGCCTGCTACGGTCCCTGAGCCTGCTACGGTCCCTGAGCCTGCT
>CAYLMS010000263.1:0-3158 GCA_964384455.1 uncultured Microbacterium sp.
TCAGGGACCGACCCTTCGACCGGCCCGACACTCGGTCCCTGAGCGTGTCGAAGGGCCGCCCCCCGCTCGCGAAGCACGCCCACGAGCCCGACCCCGCCGGCACCCACCTGCTCGTGCTGGCACGGGGGGAGGAGGGCTATCACCGCCTGGCCGCGGCGATCACGCACGCCCAGCTGCGCGGCGGGCAGAAGGGCAGTCCGCACTACGACCTCGACGACCTGGCCGCCGGTGCGGGCGGTCAGTGGGCGGTGCTCACCGGATGCCGCAAGGGCGCGGTGCGCCGCGCCCTGCGCACCCCCGCCGGTGCCATCGCCGCCGACGCCGAAGCCGCGGCCGGACTTCAGCTCGACCTGCTCATCGACCTGTTCGGCCGCGACGCCGTGCACGTCGAGCTGATCGACCAGGGCGATCCGCTCGACCAGGCGGCGAACGACATCCTGGCCCTGCTCGCGGCCCGCCGGCGGCTGCCGGTGCTCGCCTCGAACAACGTGCACTACGCCACGCCCGAGCGGGCGCATCTGGCCTCGGCCATCGCCGCGGTGCGCGCGAAGCGCAGCCTCGACGAGCTCGACGGGTGGCTGCCTGCGCACAGTGGGGCGTTCCTGCGCTCGGGGGCCGAGATGACGGCGCGGTTCGCGCGGCATCCCGGAGCCGTCGCGCACACGGTCGCCCTCGCCGACGAGCTGGCGTTTCCGCTGCGCCGGGCCAAGCCCGCGTTGCCGAGCCTCGACGTGCCGGCCGGGCACACGCCCATGTCGTGGCTGCGCCACCTGGTGTGGCAGGCGGTGCCCGGCAGGTATCCCGATGCGGGCGACGCGCACCGGGCCCGCATCGAGCGCGAGCTCGCGGTGATCGAGCAGAAGGACTTCCCCGGCTACTTCCTGATCGTGCACGGGATCGTGGCCGAGGCGCGCCGCCGCGGCATCCTGTGCCAGGGTCGCGGGTCGGCCGCCAACAGCGCCGTCTGCTACCTGCTCGACATCACCGCCGTCGACGCGATCGGCTACGACCTGCCGTTCGAGCGGTTTCTGTCGGCGCTGCGCGATGAAGAGCCCGACATCGACGTCGACTTCGACTCCGACCGGCGCGAAGAGATCATCCAGTGGGTCTACCAGCAGTACGGGCGGGAGCGGGCGGCGCAGGTGTGCAACGTCATCCAGTATCGGCCCAAGAACGCGGTGCGCGACATGGCCAAGGCGCTCGGGCACTCGCCCGGTCAGCAGGATGCCTGGTCGAAGCAGGTCGACGGCTGGTCGGCCACGGTGCCCGGCGACAGCGATGTGCCCGCCCTGGTGCTGGAGTATGCGGGCGAGCTGCTGAAGGCGCCGCGCCATCTCGGCATCCATTCCGGGGGGATGGTGCTCACCGACCGCCCGGTGGGCGAGGTGGTGCCGATCGAGCCGGCCCGCATGCCCGGCCGCACGGTGATCCAGTGGGACAAAGACGACGCCGCCTGGATGGGGCTGGTCAAGTTCGACCTGCTGGGGCTCGGCATGCTGGCGGCGCTGCAGTACTGCTTCGAGCTGGTGCACGCCGCGACGGGCGAGCAGTGGGAGCTCGCGACCCTGCCGAAGGAGGAGGCGGCGGTGTACGACATGCTCTGCCGCGCCGATTCGATCGGGGTGTTCCAGGTGGAGTCGCGGGCGCAGATGGGGCTGCTGCCCAGGCTGCGCCCGCGCCGGTTCTACGATCTCGTGATCGAGATCGCGCTGATCCGGCCGGGGCCCATCCAGGGCGGGGCGGTGCATCCGTTCGTGCGGCGGCGGATGGGGGCCGAGCCGGTGACCTACGCGCACCCCAAGCTGGTGCCGGTGCTGGAGCGCACCCTCGGCATTCCTGTGTTCCAAGAGCAGCTGATGCAGATGGGCATGGCCGTCGGCGGGCTGACCGGGGAGGATGCCGACCTGCTGCGCCGGGCGATGGGCTCCAAGCGGGGGGTGGAGCGCATCGAGTCGCTCAAGCAGAAGCTGTATGCGGGCATGGCGGGCAACGGGCTGGTGGGGGCGGATGCCGATGCCATCTACGCCCGCATCCAGGCGTTCGCCAACTTCGGCTTCGCCGAATCGCACTCGCTGTCGTTCGCGCTGCTGGTGTACGCCAGCTCGTGGCTGAAGCTGCACTACCCGGCGGCGTTTCTGGCGGGGCTGCTGCGCGCGCAGCCGATGGGGTTCTATTCGCCGGCCACCCTGGTCGCCGATGCGCGTCGGCACGGGGTGGAGGTGCGCCGCCCCGACATCCTGCGCTCCGGTGCCGAGGCGGTGCTCGAGCCTGAGCATGAGCCGGACGTGCCGGGCGGGCGCGAGACGAGCGGATCGTCCGCGCCGGTCGCTCCCGCCGAGCGCGGCCTGCGCTCCTGCCTCGACCGCCACCAGGGCGCCGTCGGCGCGTTCGACCCCGCCGCGCCCGACGAGTCGGCCGCGCACCGGCGCGACGGCGGGTTCGCGGTGCGGCTGGGGCTGGCCGCGGTCACCGGGGTCGGTCAGGCGGTGGCCGAGCGCATCGTCGCGGCGCGCGAGAGCGGCGGGCCGTTCCGCGATCTGCGCGATCTGGTGCGCCGCACGGGGGTGAGCCAGACCCAGCTCGAGTCGCTGGCCACGGCGGGAGCGTTCGAGTGCTTCGGGCTGAGCCGGCGAGAGGCGCTCTGGCTGGCCGGGTCGGCCGCGGCGGATCGCATCGAGTTCCTGCCCGACTCGATGGTGGCCGTGCAGCCGCCGCTGTTCGGCGACCCCACCAGCTACGAAAGGCTCGCCGCCGACCTGTGGGCCACGGGGGTGTCCACCGACGACCACCCGATGACGCACTACCGGTCGCAGCTCGATGCCCGCGGGGTGCTCACCTCGAGCGAGGTGCGCACGCACGAGCCGGGGCGCCGGGTCGAGGTGGCGGGACTCGTGACCCACCGGCAGCGGCCGGCGACGGCATCCGGGGTGACGTTCCTCAACCTGGAAGACGAGCACGGTCTGGTGAACGTGATCTGCTCGGCGGGGCTGTGGCGCAGGCACCGCCGGGTGGTGCGCGATGCGCCCGCGCTGATCGTGCGGGGCATGATCGAGCGCAGCGCCGAGGGGGTGACGAACGTGCTCGCCGACGGCTTCGAAGACCTGCGGGTGGGGGTGGCGCACCGATCGAGGGACTTCCGATGAGCGGATGCCGCGGGC
>CAYLMS010000264.1:0-3157 GCA_964384455.1 uncultured Microbacterium sp.
TCTCGCGGCCGACGATGTAGTCGACGTAGCCCCAGTCGCTCTGTGCGATCCCGGCCGCCGCCATCCATTCGGCGGGCGTGCCGCCGCCCGTGTAGACCAGCCGGGCCACGGACTGCGCGATCGTGGGCGCGGCGGCGGGCTTGGGCTTCAGGTACACCGTGTAGCTGTCGCGCACGAGCACGGCAGGTTCGGCCAGCGTCGTGGTCACCTGCAGCGACTGCGCCGAATCGACGGCACTGGAGTAGAGGGAGTCGCCGCCTGCCGCGTCGCCCTGCGCCAGCGCCATGCCCGTGGGGCCTGCGTATGCGGCCACGAAGCCGATGGCGGCGAAGGCCGCGAACGCGCCCAGAACGCCGCGTCGACGCGACCATCGGGCCGCCGGGCGGGGCGCCGAACCCGCGGCGGGGGCGGGCGCCCGGCGGGTGCCGACTGCCGTCGCCTGACTGCGCATCATCCGCCTGGTGAGGGCGGGCGTCGTCTCGTCATCGGCAGTCACAGTTCTGCGAGTCTACCGAAAAACAGGCTCCGTTGCCATTCTGTGATCTCGTGTATGGCTTCGGACCAGGGGTTTTCCGCATCCGGCACGGCGAGTCCGACCGCTCAGCGCACGGCGAGCATCACCTCGACGACCGCGTCGAGCACGGCATCCACCTGCTCCTCGCGGTACCCCGCGCGCTGCATGCGGAACGCGGCCTGGCGCACCTGGTCGACGGTGACCGGTTCGCCCTGCTCGAAATACCCGATCAGCCGTTCGCACACCAGGTCGACCTCGTCGACGCGGTAGCCGAAGCGCAGCCAGCCCGTGCGACGGAAGCGCCGCCCGCGGCCGCGGGCGAGCCGATCGAGCAGCACCTGCGCGTCGCCGCGCACGTGGCCGACCCATGCGCTCGCTCCCGCGCGGGTGACGGCGTCCTCGCGCTCGCGCACGGCGAAGGCGTCCTCGATCCGGCCCAGCGCCGCGTCCACCGGCGCCACCGCGTATCCGCGGCGCACCAGCGGGAACGAGATCGTGCGCACCGTCGCACTGCTCAGGCGCTCGTGCCCGCCGGGCGGCGGCACGTCCTCGAACGCGTTCCTGGCCGCGGCCAGGAACGCGTCCACGGCGGCCTTGTCATACCCTTTGGTCCGGCCCGCGGCCTCCGGGAACGGGGCCGGGGCGGCCGGAGGCTGCGTGGTGAGCGGGCGGAGGAGCTCGTCGGCGGGGTCTGAAGTCATGCGGTCACCAGGTGTGCGAGAACGAAGTACAGGGCGAGGGTGGCCGCGGTGGACGGCAGGATCGAGTCGAGGCGGTCGAGCACGCCGCCGTGTCCGGGCAGCCAGGAGCTCATGTCCTTGATGCCGAGATCGCGCTTGAGCATGGACTCGCCCAGATCGCCGGCTGTCGCCGTGCCCAGCAGCAGCGCCCCGAGCACCAGCCCCGCCCACCACGGCAGGTGCAGCATGAACAGGGCGACCAGCACCCCCGCGATCAGTGCGGCCGCGGCGGCGCCGACGAAGCCCTCCCAGGTCTTCTTGGGACTGATCCGCGGCGCCATCGGATGACGACCGAAGCCCAGACCGGTCGCGTACGCGCCGACGTCGACGCTCACCACGACGATCACGAACGCGAGCACCCACCATTCGCCGTGCGGCTGCTTGAGCAGCAGCACGCACAGGCTGGCGAAGAACGGCACGTACAGCTGCACGAACCCCCCGGTGACGGCGTCGCGGAGCACGTCGCCGTAGATCCGGCCGTCTTTCGCGATCATCTGCGCCACCAGCCGCCACACGACCACGACGGCCACCGCGACGAACACCATCACCCAGTGGAACCAGCCGCCCAGCAGCGCCGACAGCACGAGCAGCGTGCCCACCCCGAGCTGCGGCACGAGATCGACGCGGCGACCGTGCGCCTGCAGCGCGCGCGACAGCTCCCACGTGCCGAGCACGCTCGCGGCCAGGGCGAACAGCACGAACACCCATTTGAAGACGATCAGCGTCGCCACCACGACGGCGCCGATCGCGAGGCCGATCGCGGTCGCCACCAGCAGGTCGCGCCCGGTGCGCTTCTTGATGCGCTCGTTCGCCTCCTCGAAGTGGTCGCGCGCGTGCGCGACCTGACTCTCCAGCTCCGCTCGCGCCGCACGCACCTGCGCGCCGAACACGGCCGCCGGATCGGGCCGGTCGCCGTCGCGCGCACGATCGCGGCGCAGCAGCGGCGGCGCAGCGGGAGGGTCGTCGTCGTGCGGATCGGTCATCGCTCAGACCTCGAGCAGCTCGGCCTCTTTGCGCTTGAGCGCGTCGTCGATGGCATCGACGTGTGCACGGGTGAGCGAGTCGAGCTCCTTCTCCGCCCGTGCGAGCTCGTCCTCGCCGACATCCGCCTTCTGAGTGTCGAGCTCGTCCTTGGACTTGCGTCGGATGCCGCGCACGTGCACCTTCGCGTCCTCGGCCTTCTGCCGCACGAGCTTGACGAACTCGCGGCGCCGCTCCTCGGTGAGCTCGGGCAGTGTGACCCGCACGATGGTGCCGTCGTTGGCGGGGTTCACGCCGAGATTGGGCATGTCGCGGATCGCCTGCTCGATCGCCTTCAGCGCCGACTTGTCGTACGGCGTCACGATCAGGGTGCGCGCCTCCGGGTTGTTCAGCGACGCCAGCTGCGCCAGCGGCGTGGGCGTGCCGTAGTAATCGACCAGGATCTTCTGGAACAGCTGCGGGTTCGCGCGACCCGTGCGCACCGTGGCGAAGTCGTCCTTGGCCGCCTCGACGGCGCGATCCATGCGGGCGGCGGCGTCGGTCAGCACGTCGGCGATCACGGTGGGCTCCATTCTTGGGGACGAGACGAGTCTAGCCGGGGGTCTCCGGCCCGTGCGGTGCGCGGGCTCAGGGGGTGACGAGGGTGCCGATGGGCTCGCCGAGCAGCGCCCGCGTGACGTTGCCCGCGGGTTCCATGCCGAACACTCGCATGTCCATGCCGTTGTCCATGCACAGGCTGAACGCCGTCGAATCGACGACCTTCAACCCGCGCTGCAGCGCGTCGGAATAGGTGAGCCGATCGAGCTTGACCGCGGACGACTCGTGCCGCGGGTCGGCCGTGTAGACGCCGTCGACGCCGTTCTTCGCGACGAGCACCTCGATCGCACCGATCTCGAGCGCGCGCTGCGCGGCCACGGTGTCG
>CAYLMS010000265.1:0-3142 GCA_964384455.1 uncultured Microbacterium sp.
CGGCGTGCACGTGGTGGAGCACCTCACGAACCTCGGCGCACTGCCGGCGTCGGGCGCCCGGTTCACGGCGGCGCCGCCCGGCGTGGTCGGCTTCGGCACGTTTCCGGTGCGGGCGTTCGCTGAACTGCCGTGAGCGCGCCGCCGCGGTCTGCTGCTGCACCGCACCGCGGTGAGCGCCGGGCGAGCACAATGGGCCAATGACACGATTCGCGATCGATGCCGGCACCGCGATCGCTCTGGTTCTGCGTGGCGACGGCATCGGGGCAGGGCACAGCCTCGTCGCGCCGGGGCGGATGCGCTCCGATGCCCTCAGCATCATCCATCGCCGCCTGCGCGAGCACGAACTGGACGCCGTCGCGGCGCGTCGTCTGCTCGAGGACATCGCGATGCAACGCGTGCGACTGCTGAGCGACCGCGTCTCGCGGGCGCTCGCCCTTCGGCTCGCGGACCAGCTCGACCTTGCCGACACCGGGCCGGCCGAGTACCTCGCCGTCGCGAAACTGCAGGCCGACGCGCTGATCACCGCAGACGAGACCCTGCGTTCACTCGCGGGAGGACTCGTGCCGCTGGCCGAGCTCGAGGATCTCGTCCGCTGACGAGCGGCTCGCCGCGGGGCGACAATCGGATCCAGGTATGCGGTGAGTTCGGCCGCCACCACCGCGCGAGTAGCCTGCAGATCATGTGGCCGCCTGATCGGGACTCATCGAACGCAATCGACTTCTTCCCCGACTGGGGCCACCGCTGGCCGTTGTGGGGTGGGCAAGCGCTGGAGCAGCTCGATCTGCCCCTGAATCTGGTGGCGCGCCTTGAAGCATGGACCAGAGTCTGGCAGGAGGTTCTCGATCCTGTAGACGGTGTGAGGTGGCCGGATCCTGCGGTAGGAGCGCAGTGGATAATCGACGGCGACGTGTTGCTTGAGGAAGTGCGGTCGTACGCCGCCAAGGTTGGGCTGACCGTGCGGGCGAGCTTCCACGAGTACGCCCCTTGAGTCAACTATTCGTTCCCGCCTGGATCGGGGCACTAGCGTGACACGATCCAGGCCTGAAGCTCAGTGCCGGTAGGTGCCGTGCAGGATGGCGCGGCCGAGGGTGTGGAACGCGAGGTGGAACGACACCGCGGCGGGGGTGGCATCCGCCGTCACGCCGAGGGTGGGCGCGTCGACCGCGTGTACGACGAAGAAGTAGCGGTGCACCTGGTCGCCGGGAGGCGGCGCGGCGCCCATGAACGCCGCCTGGCCGCCGTCGTTGCGCACGTGGAACGCGGCCCCCGGCAGGGGTTGCGCGGCGGCCCCGGTCGGCAGGGAGCGGAGCTCGCCGGGCAGGTCGACGAGCACCCAGTGCCAGAAGCCCGACGGCGTCGGCGCGTCGGGGTCGAAGCAGGTCACGGCGAATGACTGGGTGCCCTCGGGCACCTGCTCCCAGGACAGCTGGGGCGAGGTGTTGCCGAGCGCGGCGACCTGGTCGGGCTTGAGCGGCTGCCCGTCGGCGACGTCGGTGCTGGTGACGGTGAACGCCGCCACTGCGGGCAGCAGCAGGTAGGGATCGGGGTGCACGGGTCGCTCGAGGCCGGTCATGCTCCGAATGTAGCCCGCGCCGGCGCGCGGTCCCAGGGGCAGTCGCCTCGATGTGTGCGGTCTGGCTCGACCTGCGCGCGTCTAGGCTGTGCGCGTCGCAGGAGAATTCGCGCGCCTGCCGACCGCATTGACCTCACAGGGCGGGATCTCCTGCGAGCTGAACGCGAAGTCGCGTGCTGCGTGAGGTCGGCGTGCTGTGCGCGGCCGTGTCAATCCGCGCGCGGCCTGTCAGCCGGCCTGCAGCACGCCGCCCCACACCAGGTACGGGGGCGACGAGTCGACGGGCTGGAGGAACAGCACGAACTGGCCGCCGCGCACGTCGTCGCGCGACACGTCGAAGATCTCGTAATAGGTGAGGGAGTCGCCCTTCTGCGTGGCCGTGTGCAGGGTCGGGTAACCGGGCACCTCGAGGTCGACCGGTTCGGCGGGGTCGGCGGTCGCCAGGGTCCACCCCGTGCTGGGCAGGATGAGGCTGCCGTCGGCGGCCTGCATCGCGCGGGCGTCGATGAGGTCGACCGTGACCGGAACGGCGAGGTAGCTGCCGTGCGAGGATGCCGCAGCCCCGGCCGCTGCAGCGGCCGCGCTGATGTCGACGGGCGCGGCCGCCGTGAACCTGAGCGCGGGGCGCGAGGTGGAGACGGCGGCGAGCGTGATCGCGGTGCCCCACGGGGCAGGATCCGTCTGCGAGACGCCGTGCGGCGGCAGTTCCGCGGCATACAGGTCGCCCGCCTCCGGCGACCCCGACACCGAGGGCACGGGCGCATCCGATGCCCCCGGCGCCGTCGGCTTGTGCGATGCGGCGGCCTCGGCAAGAGGACCCATCGCCCCCGCGATACCCGAGAGCAGCGCGAACAGCCCGACGTAGACCAGCACCTGAGCCACGACGAACCCGATCCCGAACAGCACCGGCGCGGTCGCTCGCCGACGTGGGTGCGGGGCGGACGCAAGCTGCGCGCCAGGTTCGGGGATCGTCGGCTCTTCGGGTGCCATCGTCACATTCTGCCGGTTCGCTGCACGCTTTGTGCGGCGCCGGGCCCGCGGCATCCCCGCGGGATCCGCGGCATCCCGCGGCTAACGTGGCCGCGGCCAACGCCGGCTTGCGCGGCTTAGCCCACCCACGACGACTCGCCGACGCGCGTTGTCGCCAGCGCGCCGCGAGGCGACGTCGTGCGCCGGGAAGTCCGTGGCACGGAAACATTCCCGGCCCGTCTTGCCGCGAGCCCAACGTAGAACGACAGCGCCGGCCGGAGATTCGCCGGGCGCCGCGCAGCGACGACGCGCGCCGGGAAGTCCGCCGCGCGGAAACCTTCCCGGCCCGTCTTGCCGCGAGTCCGACGTAGAACGACAGCGCCAGCCGGAGATTCGCCGGGCGCAACGGCGGATGCCGCCGCTCAGCCCTTCGCGGCGGCCTTCATCGCCCGCTTGTGCTCGCGCACGAGCGCCAGCGACTCCGGCGAGACGATGTCGGCGACGCTGCGCATCGACCCGGCTTCGCCGTAAGGGGCGGATGCCTCGCGCCAGCCGGCCCCGGCGAAGCCACACTGCTTGCCCAGCAGCGCGAGGAAGATC
>CAYLMS010000266.1:0-3140 GCA_964384455.1 uncultured Microbacterium sp.
GCTCGACCCACATCACCCACGTGCGGATCCACACGCCCGTCGGGATCATCAGCGCCACCGTCGCCCACGCCGTCGTCAGCCACACGGCCGCCGACACCGAGAACGCGACCGAGGCGAACTGGTCGATGCCGAGCGACCCGACCCGGCGGATGCCCTGCGGCGACAGCCGCCGCAGCACCACCAGGAACACCGCCACGGTCGGCACGCCGATCGTCAGCACCCAGTCGATGCCGGTCGTCCACACCGAGCCGCCGCCGAGCAGCGTGCCCACCTCTTGGGTGTAGACGGGGAAGAACGACAGCACGAAGGCGACCAGCCACACCCCCGTGAGCGCGAGTTCGCGGATGCTGAACCCGGCGATGCCGTAGTGCGGCGTCTGGTCCGGGCCGGCGTCGTGCGCACCGGCGTCGTGCGTCGGATCGATGTTCTGCTCGTCGCTCACGCTGGCTCTCCCTCGGGTCAGGCTCGTCCGATACTACCCGCGGCATCTCAGCCCAAGCAGGCCGGTCCCAGCAGCCCCTTCAGTTCGCCGTAGAGATCGGCGGTCACGGTCACCGGATGCGGCACGTCGAACACCTTGCACACGGCACCCCGGTGCAGCCGCAGCGTCACCTCGGTCGAGCCGCGGTGACGCTGCAGCACCCGGGCCAGCTCGCCCACCACCGCCTCCGTGGCCCGCTGCTCCGGCATCACCAGCACCAGCGCCCCGCCCCCGTCGAGCGCACCGAGGTCGGGCGAGAACGCCGACTGGGCGTGCAGGTTGAGTCCGTCGTCGCGGCGGGACACCCGCCCGCGCACCACGAGGATGGCGTCGGCCTGCAGCAGCGGCTGGAACTCCGCATACGTCTTGCCCATGAACATCACCGTCACCTCGCCGTCGAAGTCCTCGACGGTGACCATGCCGTACGGGTTGCCGCTCTGCTTCGCCACCCGGTGCGCCACCCCGGTGACCAGGCCCGCGACGGTCACCTGGTCACCGTCGACGACGTCCTCGGCCGTCAGCAGATCGCTGATCGACGTCGAGGCGTGCTTGGCCAGCGGAATCTCCAGCCCCGCCAGCGGGTGGTCCGACACGTAGAGCCCGAGCATCTCGCGCTCGAAGGCCAGTTTGTCCTTCTTGGTCCATTCGGGGCGCACCGGCACCTTGGCCGCGTGCGCCGGCTCGTCGTCGCCCCACAGGCTGTCGAAGTCGAAGCCGACCTCGCCGTTGGCCTGCCGGCGCTTGTCGAGCACGGCCTGCTCGGTGGCGTCCTCGTGGATCTCCATCAGGGCGCGCCTGGTCGCGCCGAGCGAGTCGAACGCGCCTGCCTTGATCAGCGACTCGACGGTGCGCTTGTTCGCCACCGGCAGGGGCACCCGGGCGAGGAAGTCGTGGAACGACGTGAACGCACCGCCGGCGCGTGCCGCGACGATCGCCTCGACGACGTTGGCACCCACGTTGCGCACCGCGCCGAGCCCGAACCGGATGTCTTCGCCCACGGCCGCGAAGTAGCGGATCGATTCGCCGACGTCGGGCGGCAGCACCCGGATGCGCATGCGGCGGCACTCGTTGAGGTAGACCGCGAGCTTCTCCTTCGCGTCCCCGACGCTGGTCAGCAGCGCCGCCATGTACTCGGCCGGATAGTGCGCTTTCAGATACGCCGTCCAGTAGGCGATCAGCCCGTAGGCGGCCGTGTGCGCCTTGTTGAACGCATAGTCCGCGAACGACGCGAGCACCTTCCAAAGGGCCTGCTGCGCCGCCGGCGAGTAGCCGTTCGCGCTCATGCCGGCGAAGAAGTCCTCCTGCTGCTTGTCGAGCTCGGACTTCTTCTTCTTGCCCATCGCCCGCCGCAGGATGTCGGCCTGGCCCAGGGAGAAGCCGGCCAGCTGCTGCGCCGCCTCCATCACCTGCTCCTGGTAGACGATCAGGCCGTAGGTGCCGCCGAGGATCTCGCGCAGCGGCTCTTCGAGCTCCGGGTGGATCGGGGTGATCGCCTGCTGGCCGTTCTTGCGCAGAGCGTAATTGGTGTGCGAGTCCATGCCCATCGGACCCGGGCGGTAGAGCGCGAGCACGGCCGAGATGTCTTCGAAGTTGTCGGGTTTCATCAGCCGCAGCAGCGACCGCATCGGCCCGCCGTCGAGCTGGAACACGCCGAGGGTGTCGCCCCGCGCCAGCAGGTCGTAAGAGGCCGCATCGTCAAGGGCCAGGTCTTCGAGCACGAGCTTGTCGCCGCGGTTCGCGGCGATGTTGTCGAGCGCGTCGTCGATGATCGTGAGGTTGCGCAGCCCCAGGAAGTCCATCTTGATGAGACCGAGCGACTCGCACGCCGGGTAGTCGAACTGCGTGACGATCTGGCCGTCCTGCTCGCGCTTCATGATCGGGATGATGTCGATCAGCGGTTCGCTCGACATGATCACGCCCGCAGCATGCACGCCCCACTGCCGCTTGAGGTTCTCCAGGCCCAGCGCCGTGTCGAACACGGTCTTGGCCTCGGGGTCGGTCTCGATGAGGGTGCGGAACTCCGACGCCTCCTTGTAGCGATCGTGCGTCGGGTCGAACATGCCGGCCAGCGGCATGTCCTTTCCCATGACCGCCGGCGGCATCGCCTTGGTGAGCTTCTCGCCCATGCTGAACGGGAAGCCCAGCACCCGGCCGGCATCCTTCAGCGCTTGCTTGGCCTTGATCGTGCCGTAGGTGACGATCTGCGCGATGCGCTCGTCGCCGTACTTCTCGGTTACGTACTGGATCACCTCGCCGCGGCGGCGGTCGTCGAAGTCGACGTCGAAGTCGGGCATCGAGGGCCGCTCGGGGTTGAGGAAGCGCTCGAAGAGCAGCCCGTGGGGGATCGGGTCGAGGTCGGTGATGCCCATGGCATAGGCGCACATCGACCCGGCACCTGAGCCACGCCCCGGCCCGACGCGTATGCCGTGCTCTTTGGCCCAGTTGATGAAGTCGGCGACGACGAGGAAATAGCCCGGATAGCCCTTGCCGATGATGACCTCGGCCTCGAAGTCAGCGCGCTCCTGCACCGCCGCCGGAATGCCGGCCGGATAGCGCTTGTGCAGCCCGCGCTGGACCTCCTTGATGAACCAGCTCGTCTCCGATTCCCCCACGGGACAGGGGAATCGGGGCATGAAGCGCCCCTCCTCCTCGGTGAAGG
>CAYLMS010000267.1:0-3140 GCA_964384455.1 uncultured Microbacterium sp.
ACAGCAGGTACGCCGCCGGGGCGAGGCTCATCGCCGTGCCGGGGTGGCCGTTGCCGACCTTCTGCACGGCGTCGGCCGCGAGCACCCTTGCCGTGTCCACCGCGCGCCGGTCGACCTCTTCCCAACGCAGCTGTGACACGGTTCGCCTTTCGCATTCAGGGTGCGCCGGTGCCGACCGTGTGGGCCGCCGGGCGTCACCACGGGGTGCCGTCGCCCCGGCGCGCATCGCTGTTCAGCATAGCGAAGCGGGATGCGCACACCGTCCGCCCGTGACCCACGGTGACCTAGAATGGAGCGCACAGGCACGCGGGCCGAACAGGGGAGCAGGACATCTCGACGACCACCCACGCCGGCCCGGCGAAGCCGTCTACGCGGGGCCGCACCCTCCGCGCCTACGTGACGCTCACCAAGCCGCGCGTGATGGAGCTGCTGCTGGTGACCACCGTGCCGGTGATGTTCCTCGCTCAGGGCGGAGTGCCGCATCCGCTGCTGGTGCTCGCCACCGTGCTGGGCGGCGCGATGTCGGCCGGCTCTGCCGCGGCGTTCAACATGTACCTCGACCGCGACATCGACGTGCGCATGCACCGCACCGAGAACCGCCCGCTGGTGACCGGGGAGGTGTCGCCGCGCGGGGCGCTGATCTTCTCCTGGACCCTGGCGGTCGTCTCCACCCTCTGGCTGTGGCTCACCACCAACTGGCTCGCGGCGGCACTGTCGGTGTTCGCGATCTTCTTCTACGTGGTGATCTACACGATGCTGCTCAAGCGCCGCACCGAGCAGAACATCGTCTGGGGTGGCATCGCCGGCTGCTTCCCGGTGCTGATCGGCTGGTCGGCCGTGACGGGGTCGCTGGCGTGGCCTCCGGTCATCCTGTTCGTCGTCATCTTCCTGTGGACGCCACCGCATTACTGGCCGCTGTCGATGAAGTACAAGGATGACTACACCGAGGCGCAGGTGCCGATGCTCGGCGCCACCCGCAGCAGCCCCCAGGTGGGCCTGCAGGTGATCCTCTACGCGTGGGCCACCGTGGCCTGCTCGCTGCTGCTGATTCCGGTGGCCGACATGGGGATCGTCTACTCGGCGGCCGCGCTGGCGTTCGGCGGATGGTTCCTCTACGAGTCGCACCGGCTCTACTCGCGCGCCGTGCGCGGCGTGGAGCCCCGGCCGATGCGCGTATTCCATGCGTCGATCAGCTATCTCACCCTGCTGTTCGTGGCGATCGCGATCGACCCGCTGCTGCCGTTCTGACGTTCGCTCGTGAGGGGAGGCGCCCATGAATCCCGTGATCCCGCTGTACGCCGACGTGACGTTCACCGTCGTGAGTGTGCTTGCGCTTGCGCTCGTCGTGGCCAGTATCGTGAGCATCGCCCTGAACGCCCGCCGTCTCGGCGGTGCAGCTGTCGTGCCGTGGCTGCTGCTCGTCGTGTTCGTGCCTGTGGTCGGCCCCGCCGCCTGGTGGCTGTTCGGATTCCGCCAGGCGCGGCGTGGGCTCGCCGGGCGCGAACCGGAACCGCGCCGATCGGTGGAATAGCGCCGACGCGAGGTCAGTCGACGGGGGCGGATCGCTTGAGCCGCAGCACCAGCACGGTCATCGCGGCGGCGGCGAGGCCTGCCAGCACCATGTGCACCCCGACCGACAGGGCGGGCAGGTTCGTGCGGGCCTGATACACCCCGACCGGCACCTGCACCGCCAGCACGGCGAGCAGCGCGATCGCCCAGCGCAGGGTGGGCAGCTTCGCGGCCGCCGCCCACGCGACCACGGCGACGGTCGCCGTAAGCAGCGCGTAGCCGGGGAACGAGTGGATGTGCGCCATCAGCTCGGGGTTCAACAGATGGCGCACCACGTCGACGTCGCCCGAATGCGGCCCCGACGCGGTGGTGGTGATGCCCACGAGCAGGGTGAGTGCCATCAGCCCGGTCGTGACATGCACCAGGGTCGCGTGCCCGCGTGGCACCGCGAGCACTCGCGGCCCGGGCGCCTCGTAGACGCGCACGAGGAACGCCGCCGTCACGCACACCAGCAGCAGGGTGGCGAAGAAGTGGAACCCGACGATCCAGGCGTTCAGCCCGGTGAGCACGGTGATGCCTCCGACGACAGCCTGTGCCACGATGCCGAGCACGACGATCCAGGCGAGCACGAACAGGTCGCGCCGCGTGCGCCGCAGTCGCCATACCAGGATCAGCACGGCCAGCGCCGCCAGCCCGACCACGCCGGTCATCAGCCGGTTGCCGAACTCGATGAACGAGTGCAGACCCATCCCTGGCACCGGGATCAGCGAGTCCGGTGCGCACAGCGGCCACTCGCACCCCAACCCCGACCCGGTCAACCGCACCGCGCCGCCGGTGCCGATGATCAGCACCTGGGTGACGAACGAGATCCACGCAGCGATCCGCAGCGCACGACTCGTCTGCGGCGGTGCCTGCACGGGGGTGCGGGCGGTCAGTTCGGTGGACATGCGTGTGCGCCTCCCGCGGGTGCCCCGCTTCACGCGGGGCCACGCGCCGCCTCGCCGGGGGGACGGGCGGTGCATGTAGGATCGGAGTGTTCGGATGCGACGCGATCGCGTGGCGTCACTGACAGTGTAGGCGCGACGACTGCGCCGGTTGAGCGGGCCCGAGAAGCGGCATCCTCCCTCCACCACTCCCGTGGAGGATCCGGGTGCCGGGACGGATCACACCGTTGCGGCTCGAGAGGAGAGTGTGTCACGCCATGTCCGATGTGCTGATCGACCGGCCCGAACTCGAGGGGCTGGGGGTGTACGAGTTCGGCTGGCACGACGCCGACGCCGCGGGTGCCTCCGCGCGCCGCGGCCTGAGCGCTGCCGTCGTGCGCGACATCTCCGCGCTGAAGGAAGAGCCGGAGTGGATGCTCCGCAATCGGCTGAAGGGCCTCGCGCTGTTCGAGCGCAAGCCGATGCCCACGTGGGGCGCCGACCTCAGCGCGATCGACTTCGACAACATCAAGTACTTCGTGCGTTCCACCGAGAAGCAGGCGAAGTCGTGGGAGGACCTGCCCGAAGACATCCGCAACACCTACGAGCGCCTCGGCATCCCCGAGGCGGAGCGGCAGCGACTGGTGGCCGGTGTCGCCGCGCAGTACGAGTCGGAGGTGGTGTACCACCAGATCCGTGAGGACCTGG
>CAYLMS010000268.1:0-3138 GCA_964384455.1 uncultured Microbacterium sp.
CGCCGCTCACTCGGTGCCGTGGAAACAGACCTCGGGCGCACTCGCCGCCCGGTTCGACCAGTGGCGGCAGCTGCAGCAGCACGGCCCCCGGCTGCCGAAGGCGGCGTCGCAGGAGCTGTGGCGCCGCTTCCGCGACGCGCGCGCGACGCTCGACAAGCACCGCCGCGAGTTCTACGCCGGGCTCGACGAGGCGCACAAGGGTGCCCGCGACCAGAAGGCGCGGCTGGTCGAGAAGGCCGAGGGGCTCGCCGTCAAGGGCGAGGACGGGATCCCCGCCTACCGTGAGCTGCTGGAGGCCTGGAAGACCTCCGGCCGTGCGGGCAAGAAGGTCGACGACGCGCTGTGGGCGCGGTTCAAGGCGGCCGGCGACGCGCTCTACGGCGCGCGCGCCGAGCAGCAGGCCGCCGAGGCCGAAGCGTCGCGCGAGAAGATCGAGCTGCGCCGTGCCCTGCTGCAGGAGGCGAAGGCGGTGGCCGGCGAGCAGGACGTCGCCGCTGCCAGGACCCTGCTCACCGGCATCCAGCGACGGTGGGACGACGTCGGACGCATCTTCCCGCGCGAGCAGGAGCGCGCGCTGGACGACGAGCTGCGCCGCATCGAACAGGCGCTGCGCACGCGCGAGGAAGCGGACTGGAAGCGCAACGATCCGACCACCAAGGCGCGTGCTGACGACATGACCCGCCAGCTCACCGATGCGATCGACAAGCTCGAGGCCGAGGCGGCCGCCGCGGTCGCGGCCGGCGACACCAAGGCCGCGGCGAAGGCACAGGAGGCGCTGGGCGCACGCCGCGCCTGGCTCGCTGCGCTCGGCGGCTGATCGCACGGCGTTACCGCGGGGGTTGTGCACAGCCTCCGCGCGCCGCGGCAGGATGCGGCAGGATGCCGCTGTGCACCCGTGCTTCGTCTACGCCGCGCACGAGCCGTTCTCGCCGGCGGAACTGTCCGCCGCACGCCTGGACGGCCACCTCGTGGAGCTGGGCGACGCCTACATCCCCGCCGATGCGGTCGAGACCGCGGCCCTGCGGGCGGCGTCGATGCGGTCGCTGCTGACCGACCGGATGGCAGCGACGCACCTCAGCGCGGCATGGGTGCACGGCGCACTCGACGCGCCCCCGGTGCACCCCACCGTGCAGCGCGCGGTGGCGCACCGCATCCGATTGCCACGGGAGCCGGGCGTGGTCTATCGCGACGGCTGCGTCGCCGTGCGCGACCTCGTGCTCATCGGCGGCGTGCTGGTCACCTGCCGCGCGCGCACGATCGCCGACCTGGCCCGGCAGCGCGTGATCGATCCCGACCCGCCGCCGCAGGTGGACGCCGCGCTGCGTCGGCTGTGCCATGATCCGGGCGCGGTGCGCGAGGCCATCGTGCGGCTGGCGCAGCGCACCTCGATCCCCGGTCGGCCCGGCGCGCTGAGCCTGCTGCGCGAGCTGGAGCGCGCGGCTACGACGACGTGACGCGGTACACGTCGTACACGGCGTCGATGCGCCGCACCGCGTTGAGCACCCGGTCCAGATGCACGGTGTCGCCCATCTCGAACACGAAGCGGCTGAGCGCAAGCCGGTCGTCGCTGGTCGAGACGGTGGCGGACAGGATGTTCACCCGGTGCTCGCTGAGCACCCTGGTGACATCGCTGAGCAGCCCCGCGCGATCCAGCGCTTCCACCTGGATCTGCACCAGGAACACGCTCTTGGTCGACGGCGCCCATTCGACGTCGATCATGCGGTCGGGCTCCTGCGTGAGCGAGCGCACGTTGGTGCAGTCGGCACGGTGCACCGACACGCCCGAGCCGCGGGTCACGAAGCCCACGATCGCGTCGCCGGGCACCGGCGTGCAGCATTTGGCCAGCTTCACCAGGATGTCGGGCGCGCCGCGCACCAGCACGCCGGAGTCGGCGGTGCGCGACTGACGGCGCCGTCCCAGCTGCGGCAGGTCGATCGGGCTGGTGCCGATGTCGCTGGCGGCGACCAGGGCCGTCACCTTCTCGATCACCGACTGCGTGGAGACGTGACCCTCACCGACGGCCGCATACAGCGCCGAGACATCCTCGTAGCGCAGTTGCTGAGCCACCTCGGCGAACGAATCCTGGTTCATCAGCCGCTGCAGCGGCAGGTTCTGCCGGCGCATCGCGCGGGCGATGGCATCCTTGCCCTGCTCGATCGCCTCCTCGCGGCGCTCCTTCGTGAACCACCCGCGGATCTTGCTGCGCGCTCTGGTGCTCTTCACGAAGCCGAGCCAGTCCTGGCTGGGGCCGGCGCCCGGGTTCTTCGAGGTGAACACCTCGATCACGTCTCCGGTCTTCAACTGCGACTCCAGCGGCACCAGCCGGCCGTTCACCTTGGCGCCCATCGTGCGGTGGCCGATCTCGGTGTGCACGGCGTACGCGAAATCGACCGGCGTCGCGTCCTCGGGCAGCCCGATCACCCGCCCCTTGGGGGTGAACACGTACACCTCCTTCGCGCCGATCTCGTACCGCAGTGAGTCGAGGAACTCCCCCGGGTCGGCCGTTTCCGCCTGCCAGTCGGAGATGTGTGCGAGCCAGGCCATGTCGGTGTCGACGGCGCGGCCGGAGGACTTGCCGCCGTTGACCTGCTCCTTGTACTTCCAGTGCGCGGCGACGCCGTATTCGGCCTGCTGGTGCATCTCGTTTGTGCGGATCTGCAGTTCGACGGTGCGTCCGCCCGGGCCGATCACCGTGGTGTGCAGCGACTGATACAGGTTGAACTTCGGGGTCGCGATGTAGTCCTTGAACCGGCCGGGCAGCGGCGTCCAGCGCGCGTGGATCGCACCGAGCACCGCATAGCAGTCGCGCACCGTGCCCACCAGCACCCGGATGCCGATGAGGTCGTAGATGTCGTCGAATTCGCGCCCGCGCACCACCATCTTCTGATAGACGGAGTAGAGCTGCTTCGGCCGGCCCATCACGTGGCCGCGGATGCGCAGTTCGCGCAGATCCTCGTCGACGGCCTCGATCACCTTGCGCAGGTACTCCTCGCGCTGCGGCGTGCGCTGCCCGACGAGCGAATCGATCTCGGCGTACAGCTTGGGCTGCAGCACGGCGAACGACAGATCCTCGAGTTCGGATTTGATCGTCTGGATGCCGAGCCGCCCCGGATTGTCGAGCAGACCCCAGCCCCGCGC
>CAYLMS010000269.1:0-3136 GCA_964384455.1 uncultured Microbacterium sp.
AGCGCAGCGAGCTGCTGGCGCGCGCCAAGGTCGCCGAGGCGCAGAACAGGGTGGCCGACGCCGTCAAGTCGATCGACGTGCTCGACCCCACCAGCGAGCTGGGCCGCTTCGAAGACAAGGTACGCCGTCAAGAGGCGCTCGCCGCAGGCAAGCAGGAACTGGCGGCATCCACCCTCGACGCCCAGTTCAACCAGCTCGAAGACCTGGGCGAGCTCACCGAGGTGGAGGCGCGGCTCGCGGCGATCAAGGCGGGCCAGGCGCCCGCCCTGCCCGCGGCGCCCGAGCAGGCGGCGATCGAGGCGCAGCCGTAGCCGGCGACGCACGCACATGACCCGCTTCATCGTCGTGCCGCAGTGGCAGGGGTCGCCCTCCACGCGGGCGATGCTGCTGGTCGACGGGGCGCAGGCGATCGCCGGCGACCTGCCGCGCGCGTCGTGCACGGTGATCGACGTGCCGCTGGAAGCGGGCGAGTCGCTCGGCACGGGCGTGCACCGGCTCAGTGCGCTGCGCCGCATCCGCGCCGAACTCGACGAGGAGCTCGCGGTGCGCACGGAGCACACCCTCGTCGTGGGCGGCGATTGCGGGGTCGCCGTGGCCGCCGTGGCCCGCGCCGCCGTGCGTGAGCCGGGCCTCGCCGTCGTGTGGCTGGACGCGCACCCCGATCTGCACACGCCCGACAGTTCCCCATCCGGCGCATTCAGCGGGATGGCACTGCGCGCGGTGCTGGGCGAAGGAGCCGACGGTCTCGCCCTTCCGGCGGGGCTCGTGGCGCCCGAGCGGGTAGTGCTGGCAGGCGCCAGGTCGTTCGATCCGCCCGAGGAGCAGGCCGCCGCGCGGGTGACGGTGCTGCCGTCGGCCGCGTTGTCCGATCCGGATGCCCTCGCCGCCGCCGTGCGGGCCACCGGCGCAGCATCCGTGTTCGTGCACGTCGACCTCGATGTGCTCGACCCGTCGGGGTTCGCCGGAGTCACCGATCCGGTGCCGTTCGGGGTGCCGCCCGCCGACCTCGTCGCGGCGCTGGCAGCGCTGCGCGGCGCGCTGCCGCTGGCCGGGGCGAGCATCTCGGGCTTCGCGCCACCGACGCCGAGCGCGGCCGTGGACGACCTCGGTGCCGTGCTGCGCCTGGTCGGCGTGCTGGTGTGAGCGGGCCGCATCCCCGCGACGCGGCGCTGCGCCGCCTCGACCGGATCATCCCCTCGGTGCTGCTCGACTCGCGGATCAGCCGGATCGGGTACTGGTACGGCACGGCCGTCGGCTGGGTGTGGGGCGGGCTGTGGAGCACGGGGCGCATCGAGCGGCGGGGCGGGCTGTGGATCTTCCGCGGGATGCCGCGGCGCACGTTCGCGCGCGGCGGGGTGTGCGTGGGCGGATGCTTCCTCACCGGCGACGAGCCGTTCGACGACCGCGTGCTCGCGCACGAGGCGGTGCACGCCGCCCAGTGGCGCCGCTATGGCTTCCTCATGCCGGTGCTGTACCTGCTGGCCGGGCGCGACCCGCTGTGCAACCGGTTCGAGATCGAGGCAGGGCTGGAGGACGGACGCTACCTGCCCCGCAGCACCTGACGCGCGCCCGCGTCATCCCTCGACGAGCGCGCCGCGCAGCCGGTCGAGATCGGCGCCCGCGAGTCCGTTCGCGACCAGATACCCGGCGACCGATCCGTGCGCGGTGCGCACGTGCGCGAGCAGTCCGCTCATCACCGCGGCGGGCGACCGGGTGGCCAACTCCTCGGCGTGCACGGCATCCGGGTAATGCTGGCGCAGGAGCGCCAGCACCGCCCGATTGTGCTCCGCCGGCAGCAGCTGCTCGGTGCGGGCATAGTCGGCGACCACGGCGTCGTCGTCGACGCCCGCCGCCGCGAGCGCCATGGCCACCGTCACTCCGGTGCGGTCCTTGCCGGCCGTGCAGTGCACCACCACCGGCTGGTCGCGCGCGATCGCGGTGACGGTCGCGACGACGGCATCGGCCGCATGGTCGACCATCACCCGGTACAGCTCGGCCAGGCTGATGTCCGCCGCGAAGAACGAGCGCGCCGAACCCTCCAGCATCGGCACCCGCGTGATGTGGTCGCCGAGCACGCCGACCCGACTGGGCCAGCGGGTCACCTCCTCGTCATCGCGCAGGTCGACGATGCGACGGATGCCGAGACCGAGCAGCGATTGCACACCGGCGCCGTCGAGGCCGGAGAGGTTGCCCGAGCGGTACAGCACGCCCGACCTCGTGCGCCCGGCGCCCGCGGTCAGCCCGCCGACGTCGCGGAAGTTGACGGCGCCGGGCACGAGCGGTGCAGTGGTCACCCGTTCAGCGTAGCCACCGGCCACAATGGCTACATGAACCCACCGGCCGACGAGTTCTCGTTCCTGGCGCAGCAGGCGGCCGACGCCGGTCTCGACATCCCGTTGCCGACGGCGCGGCGCGTGTCGGCGACCCTTCCCGACGGGCGACTGCTCAGCGCGCTGCGCTTCGGCGACGCGCCGCCGACGGTGACGTTCCTGCACGGCGCGGGACTCAACGCGCACACGTGGGACACCACGATCCTCGCGCTCGGCCTGCCTGCGCTGGCGATCGACCTGCCCGGGCACGGCGACTCGTCGTGGCGCGACGACGCCGACTACAGCGCCCGCACCCTCGCCCCCGAGATCGCGATCGGACTGGCGTCGTTCACGGATGGCCCGCAGCTGCTGGTGGGGCAGTCGCTCGGCGGGCTGGTCGCCGCCGCAGTCGCAGCATCCCGCCCCGACCTGGTGCGCGACGTCGTCGTGATCGACATCACGCCGGGCATAGATCCGGCCGGCAACGCACGGCAGCTGCAGGAGTTCTTTGCCGGCCCGGCCGACTGGGCGTCACGTGACGAGCTCACCGCCTATGCGCTGTCGTTCGGTCTCGGCGGCACCCCGGCGGCCGCGGCGCGCGGGGTGTACCACAACTCGCGGATCCGACCCGACGGCCGGGTCGAGTGGAAACACCACTTCGCCCACCTCGCCCGCGCTGCGGCCCATCCGGTCGCCACCCCCGAGCACCCCCCGGTCCCCGTGCCTCGACAAGCTCGGCAACCACTTCCGGTGGTCCCCGTGCCTGCCCCCGTCCCCCCCCTTCCCCCCCGCCCCCCCCCCCCCCCCCCCCCCCCCCCCCCCCCCCC
>CAYLMS010000270.1:0-3130 GCA_964384455.1 uncultured Microbacterium sp.
TGACCGGGCTGATCGTGCCGGAGGCGCAGGGCGGCCTCGGGCTGGGGCTGGTCGCCCTCGCCATGGGCGCGCTCGTCGGCTGGCTGTGGGGCGGTGACGACCGCGCGGTGTCGATCCGGGCCGCGATGCTCACGGCGTTCGTCTCGGCGCTGGTCACCCTGATCGACCGGATCATGGGCGCCTGGCCGGCCTACGTGCAGAACGTCGGCGGCCGCCCGATCGCGACGATCGGATCGCAGACGCCCGACCTCGGTGGCAGCATCTGGATGCAGGCCGTCGACACGTTCTCGCATGTGCTGCTGCCCACGCTCACGATCATGCTCATCTCCCTGGCTGCCTACAGCCGCTACTCCCGCGGCAGCCTGCTCGAGGTGATGGGGCTCGACTACGTGCGCACGGCGCGGGCCAAGGGGCTCAACGAACGGACCGTCGTGATGCGGCACGCGTTCCGCAATGCGCTCATCCCGATCGCCACGATCGTCGCCTTCGACCTCGGCGGGCTGATCGGCGGGGCGGTGATCACCGAGACGGTGTTCGCCTGGCGCGGCATGGGCGTGATGTTCGTGTCGGCGCTGACCATCGTCGACGTGAACCCGATCATGGGCGTGTTCCTGGTGGTGAGTGCGTTCGCGCTGATCGCGAACCTGCTCGCCGACATCGCCTATTCCGTTCTCGACCCCAGAATCCGGGTGAGCTGACATGGCTGAAGAACTGCACGATCCGCCGCTCGGCTCGACCGTCGACATCATCACGATCGAGCAGGAGGAGGTCGCCGGGCTCAGCCAGGGCGCCATCGTCCGCAAGCGCTTCTTCCGGCATGTGGGAGCCATGGTCTCGCTCGGCGTGGTCGCCGTGATCGTGCTGCTCGCGTTCAGCTCGGTCGGGGTCGATGTCTTCGGCGTGCGCATCCCGGGCTGGTGGATCCACGACTGGACGACGATCTACCCGATCAAGAACGTGGCGGGTGCACCCACCTGGAAGTTCCCGTTCGACTTCGGCGAGTTCCCGCTCGGCCAGGACGACATCGGGCACGACGCGTTCGCACAGATCATGCGCGGCACGCAGCAGTCGCTGATCGTCATGGTCGTCTATGGCGCGGTGGCCGGCGTCGTCGGCATCCTCATCGGTGCGACTGCGGGCTTCTTCCGCGGGTGGACGGATGCCGTGCTGATGCGCCTCACCGACGTGATCATCATCGTGCCGGTGGTGCTGCTGGGTGCGATCGTCGGCCGCACCTTCGGCAGCGTCGGGGTGTGGGGGCTCGCGGTCATGCTCGGCCTGTTCGGCTGGGTCGTGCTGGCGCGACTCGTGCGCGGCGAGTTCTTCAGCCTGCGGGAGCGGGAGTTCGTCGACGCCGCGCGCGTGGCGGGGGCATCCAATGCGCGGATCATCTTCCGCCACATCCTGCCGAACACCGCGGGAGTGCTGATCGTCAATATCTCGCTCACCATGGCGGGTGCGATCCTGCTGGAGGCCGCCTTGAGCTACCTCGGGTTCGGCATCAACCAACCGGACGTGTCGCTCGGCCAGCTGCTCAGCCAGTACCAGACGTCGTTCAACACGCGGCCGTGGCTGTTCTGGTGGCCAGGCATCTTCATCATCCTCATCGTGCTGGCGATCAACTTCATCGGCGACGGACTGCGCGACGCGTTCGACCCGCGCCAGCGCAGGATGCCGGGCAAGATCGGCCCCTACCGCGAGCTGGCCGCGCTGATCGCGAAGCCGTTCCGCCGCGGCGAGCCGGCCGAGGCCGTGCCCCCGAGCGTCGCGCACCCGGTCGCGGAGGACGGCTCGTGACTCACACGATCAATCGCACGACGGCGACGGCGACGACCACGACCGACACCGCGATGACTGCGACGTTCCAGCGGGTGCTCACACCGTCGTACGGTGCGCCGGTGGTCGGCAGCAGATACCGTCCCGACTGGATGCGGCGGATCGTGTCGGCCACGTCGGCATCGTCAGGCGCGTCACGCACATCGGCCCGCACCGGCGCCACCCGTGACCGCGCGCGCAGCGCGTCGTTCGCACGCCGTCGCAGCGACGTGTACGGCGGCGGCGCCGCCCATGCCGTCACGGAGCCCGCCGAGGTGGTCAGCAGCAGGCTGCCGCGTGAATCGGCGTCGCGCAGCTCCGACCACGCGATACGCACGGTCCGCAGCGGATTGCGCACGAGCACGCCTTCGCCGGCGATGCGCACGCACGGCCACCACAGCAGCACCCACGTCAGCCAGGCGACGGCGACTGCGGCCGGCGCGATCGGCCACAGCTGCGCCCCGCGGGTCTGCCCGCTGACCGGCAGCGAGACCACGATCATCCCGGCGATGATCCAGAACACGACGGATACGACGACACCCGTGAGGGGCCGGAAGACGAGGGGCCTCATGGCCTCATCCTCGCACGCGGCCGGGAGAGGGCGATGAGCGACAACGACAAGCGCGGCGGCGAGCCCGAGGCATCCACCGGTTCCTATCGGATGACGCGGCGCGCCGGCCGCGACGGCGCACGGCGCGCTCGCGACGAGCCGATCATCGAGGTCGAGAACCTCGGCATCGACTTCTGGGTGAACGGCAAGTGGGTCAGCGCCGCCCACGACATCGACTACGTGGTGCATCCCGGTGAAGTGCTCGCCATCGTGGGTGAGTCCGGCTCGGGAAAGTCGGTCACCTCGATGGCGCTGCTCGGGCTGCTGCCGGGAAACTCCCGCGTCACCGGCAGTGTGAAGCTGCACGGGCGCGAGGTGCTGTCGATGCCCGCCGAGGAACTGCACCGCATCCGCGGCGACAAGATCGCCGTCATCTTCCAGGAGCCGATGACCGCGTTCAACCCGGTCTACAAGGTCGGCTTCCAGATCGTAGAGGCGCTGCGCACGCACTTCGTGATGTCGCCGAGCGACGCCAAAGTGCGGGCTATCGAGCTGCTCGGCCTGGTCGAGATGCCCGACCCTGCGAAGGCCTTCGATTCGTACCCGCACCAGCTCTCAGGCGGCCAGCGGCAGCGCGCGATGATCGCCATGTCCATCTCGTGCGATCCCGACCTGCTGATCGCCGACGAGCCCACGACGGCGCTGGATGTCACGATCCAGGCCCAGATCCTCGACCTGCTGCGCAGCCTGCACGACCGGCTCGAT
>CAYLMS010000271.1:0-3122 GCA_964384455.1 uncultured Microbacterium sp.
TGTGGTCGGCGGACGCCGACGCGCACGGTGGTCGACCGCTGCTCGTGCTGCTGCATGGTTACGGCGCCGACGAGCGCGACCTGTTCGGGCTGGTATCGCTGCTGCCGGCACAGTTCGTCGTCGCCTCCGTGCGGGCGCCGCTCAGCCCGCCGTGGCCGGCGCCGGGGTACTCCTGGTATGCCATCGACGGCATGATGGCAGGCGACGATGACGCGGCGGGGGTCACGGCCGCGGCATCCGGCCTGCTCGACTGGCTGGACGGGCAGACGGATGCCGGCGGCCCCGTCGGTCTGCTCGGCTTCTCGCAGGGCGCTTCGGTCGCCCTGCAGGTGCTGCGGCTTCGCCCCGACCGGTTCGCGTTCGCCGTCAACCTCGCCGGGTTCGTCGCGCCAGGTGAGCTGGCCCGCGACGACGAACTCGCGGCCCTGCGGGTGCCGGTGTTCTGGGGGCGCGGCGCGGTCGACCCGGTCATTCCGCAGTCGCTCGTCGAGCACACCGCGCAATGGCTGCCTGCGCATGCGGAATTGTCCGGACGGGTGTACCCCGGACTCGGTCACGCGGTTTCTGAAGAGGAACTCGCAGACGTGTGCGCGTTTCTCGAGCGGTGGCTCGCTGCGCACGAGCGCGACGCGGTCACGCCGCAGGGCGGCGGTGATGCACTCGGCGCAGAGTGAGGTCAGGCGAAGGGCGTGGCGGCGACGATCGTCACCGTCAGTGTCGCGCCGTTGGGCGCGGTGAACGAGACCTCGTCGCCGACGTAGTGCCCGTCGATGGCGACGCCCAGCGGTGAGGTCGGCGAGTACACCTCGATATCGCTGCCCTGCGCCAGGTCACGGCTGCCGATCAGGAAGGTCTCCACGGAGTCGTCGCCGTGGAAGCGCACGGTGATGCGCATGCCCGGCTCGACCAGTCCGTCGTCGGGCTTGGTGCCCACCTCTGCGCGGCGGATCAGGTCGCGCAGCTGCACCACGCGCGCTTGCGCGAACTCGTCACCGGCACCCTGGGTCAGCTCTTCGAGCTCCGTCTGCAGCGCCGCCAGTGCGCTCGGGGTCATCCACACGGGGGTGTGCGGGTCGGTCATCACCTGCTCCTGTCGCTTCGGGCGCCGCAGCGCAAAAATCCAGCCTATCGGGCGATCGCGCAGGCGACCAATGCGCGGGCGTCGCCGCCGCTTCCCGCCAGCCGATCGGGTGGGCGCACGCCGCACCGCCCTCCTCAGGGCCCGATCGCACCCAACCCCGCGCCACCCGCGAGGATGATGCATTCCGGGTGGCGCATGTGATTGATTACGACTTCGCAACATCGGCTCAGCTGTGAGTCTCCCGGGAGTATCCTGCTCTCAGAAGGGGGCCGAAATGACTGGACCAGACGCGGCGCACAGCGGATCCAAGCAGGGACGGGCATGGGCCATCGCGGGGGCGATTGCCGCCGTCGTGATCGTGGTGGCCTTGGTGATTTTCCTGTTGAATCGCCCGCATGATTCTTCGCCCGCGACCTCGCCGTCGACCCCCGCGCCGAATCCGTCTGCCACGAATGTCGTCTGCCGCCCGTCGCCGACGACCGTCGGGCAGAGCCCGAGCGGTGCGGCCGCCCCGACACTCATCACGCTGCCGCAATCCGGCCAGTTCGCGCCTCAGGTGCTCACGCAGCTCGATGGATCGGTCAACGCCAGTGAGGGCGTGCAGGTCGACGACCACCTCTTCGCGCTACTGACCTCATCCGGTGCGCCGGGATCGGGCTGGTCGACACTCACCGTGATCGATGCAGCAGCAGGTCGCGCGCTCTGGTCCATCCCGGTCAAAAGCACCGTCGACGTCGTCGCCGCCCCCGCCATCGACGGTGTTTCAGGCATCGTGGTCGTCGCTTTCCCCGACGAGGCGAAGCTTGTCGCCTACGACCTGACCACGGGCACGGTGCGCGCCGAGCGGGATGGACTCGCGGTGTCCGCAACGAGTGTGGCACCATCATCGCGCGGTGCCACGGACCCCCGTCCGGCGCCCGCCGACGGCTTCATCGTCACTAGCGCTGACGCGGGCACCGTATATCGACTCGATGCGAGGACCCTCGCCACAAAGTGGTCGCACGCGGTCGATCCCAACCACGGCGCACAGCAGCTCGCCGACGTCGTGCTGACCGCCGGCGCGGCATACGACGCGTCCACCGGCGCGAAGCTCGGGTGGACGCCCGTCGCCGACGCCTTCTACAGTGGCGGGTCGATCGCGACCGTATCGTCGCGGACGGCTGCGTCCACCGGCACGGTGTCGGGCAGCGACCTGCACACGGGAAAGCCGTGCTGGACGGTCGCGACCAGCGCCGACACCGATAGCGGTGCGGTACTCGCGTCGGCGGACTCATCTGGCGGACTCTGGATCATCGCCACCGACGGCACTCTGCAGCGCCTGGATCCGGCCACCGGCGCCGTCGCCGATGCGCGCGGCAAGCCCAGCGGGACGGCCGCGCGACTGAGCGCGATGGGCAATGCCGTCATAGTCACGACGGCGGACGGCTCCCGACTGCTCTACCCGGCGCACGGCAACCCCGTCAGCCTCAACGCTGCTTCCGATGGCGCCGGGAGCAGCTTCTATCAGTCAGGTAACCAACTGGTCGTGCTTCACGCTCCGCCGGGTGCAGGACCAGGAAGTTTGGAGGCGTTTTCCCTCGCCGACGGCGCGTCTGTGTGGAAGAGCGACGCCCAACTGTTCCGCGGAGTGGCAGGACTGATGCTCCGGTTCGACACCACAGGTGGAACGACCGTCGTGCGCATGCTGCGCTGAGCACGGCGCACGTGTCGCACCCGGCGACGACAATGGTCGGGTGACCGATGTGCTCGAGCGATTCGGTCCCGCCACGCGGGACTGGTTCCGTGGCGCGTTCCACGCCCCGACTGCGGCGCAGGCCGGGGCATGGGAGGCGATCTCGGCGGGGCGCCACGCGCTGGTGGTGGCGCCCACCGGATCGGGCAAGACGCTGTCGGCGTTCCTGTGGGCGATCGACCGCATCTTCCGTGACAAGGATGCTGCGGCGGCAGCGACGCCCGGGAGCACCGGCATCCTCTACATCTCCCCGCTGAAGGCGCTCGGGGTCGATGTGGAGCGCAACCTGCGGTCGCCGCTGGTGGGCAT
>CAYLMS010000272.1:0-3117 GCA_964384455.1 uncultured Microbacterium sp.
AGATCAGCCCCGAGCTCGTGCCGGTCGACGCGCAGGGCCGGATGCAGTCCACCGAAGACGCGATCGGCCCGTACGCGCTGCACGACTTCGCCCTGTTCCACGTGCTGCGCCACGGCGCCAGGCCGTCGAAGATCGCGTTCCTCGCGCAGCACGCGTGGGCGCACGCGGATGCCGGCAGCTGGCCGCCCGGCTTCCCCGAGACCGACCGCGTGGCCTACGAGCTGCCGGTGATCGCCGCCTGGCTGCGCGTGTTCCTACGCCGCTTCTTCGGGTTCGCGCAGTTCAAGCGCACCGCCGTGCCGAACGGGCCGAAGGTGACCGCGGCCGGTTCGCTGTCGCCGCGGGGCGACTGGCGGGCACCGTCCGACGGCAACGCCGACGTGTGGCTGCGGGAGCTCGACGGGGCGCTGCCCGAAGCGTGAGCTACCCGGCGCCCGGTGACGCGCGGTCTGCTCCCCGATCCGCAGCCGCCCATCAGTCGCGCAGGCCCACCCGGTCGGGGATGTCGAAAGCGAGTCCCGGCAGCCACGACGAAGGCTCGGGCCAGGGCCTCGAGGCGGGCAACGCTGTGAGCAGCCGGCGGATGCCGGCACCCGCGGGTGCGGCGGGAGCGGGCAGCACCCGGCGGGGGGCCAGATGGCCGAGCGCTCCGCACCACCAGTGCCGCCACAGGTCGGGGGCGTGTTCGGGCGCCAGCACGACGTAATAGTCGGGCATGACGGCGTCGCCCGCCTCGAACTGGGCGAGCACGAGCTCGACCTCCGCGTCGAGCGCGCCGAGGGTGGCCCGCTCCTGATACAGCTCCACCCAGGCCGCGGCCACATGAGCGAGCGGATCGGCGTCGTGCACCACCCAGGGCAGCGTCGTCGCCTCGATCCGGTGGGCGGCGAGCGCCGGCTCCGTGTCGCGCAGCGACAGCGTCTCTACCCCAGGCAGTCCGTCGAGCGCGTCGAGCACGGTGTCGCTGGCCGCGCCGACGACGGCGACGATGGTGCCCGCGGCGCTGCCCATGCCTCAGGCTACGTCGCCGTACCGCCGGCAGGGCGCACCACGCTCGGTCCGTGCGGAGTCGCCGCCACGTGCAGTTGCGCGGGCAGCTGCTCCTTCATCGCCTCCACGTGGCTGATCACCCCGACGGTACGCCCGCCGCGGCGCAGTTCGTCGAGCGTGCGCATCGCCAGCTCGAGCGTGTCGGCGTCGAGCGAGCCGAAGCCCTCGTCGATGAACAGCGTGTCGAGCCGGATGCCGCCGGCCCGGTCGGTGACGACCTGGGCGAGCCCCAGCGCCAACGCGAACGAAGCCAAGAAGGTCTCGCCACCGGACAGCGATTGCGGCGGGCGGGCCTGTCCGGTGTAGGCGTCCACCACCTCCAGCCCGAGACCCGAGGCGCCGCGCGCGACGGCGTCGGTGTGCCGCAGCCGGTAGCGGCCGGCCGACATGTCGTCGAGGCGAAGGTTCGCGGCGATGACGATCTGCTCCAGCTCGCCGGCCAGCACGAACGTCTCGAGGTCCATCTTCTTGGCATTGCGGCCCGCGACCGCGTTCGACAGCTGCGCCACCAGCTCATGGTCGGCGAGCAGGCCGACGATGCCGGCCTGCTCCGCCTCCAGCTGAGCCACCTCGTCGGCCAGCGCCAGCGCGGCCTGTGCGGTGCGCGCGGCGGCGGCGACAGCGTTCGAGAACTCCTGCTGCGCTGCGGCGACCGCCAGCGCGGCGGCGTCGAGGTCGATCGGCGTGTCGGGGGCGCCTGCCAGCGCGAGCTCGAGCTCGCGCATCCGGTCACGCTCGGACGCGAGCGCGACCTCGTGCGCGCGCACGGCCTCGTCGAGTGCGGCGCACTCGGCGGCCGTGCGCAACGCAGAACGCGCCCCGGCGGTGTCGGCGAAGTCCGATGCGGCGATGCGCGCATCGCGCTCCGTGCCGGCGGCGAGGGACGACGCCGCTGCCTCCTGGTGCGCGCGCAGCGCGTCGTTCAGGGTGCGTGCGCTGGCCCGGAGCGCCGTGGCGGCGGCGATCCGCTCGGCGACCGACGCGTACTCGCCGCGCGCGGCGTCGACCACCGCCAGCAACGACGCGCACTGCTCGGCGAGCACCGCGATGTCTCGCTCGGCCTGCACCGCCTGTGCCGCGAGCAGTTCGCGTGCCGCGGCCGCGGCGTCGCGCTCGGCGATCACCTGCTGTCGGCGATCGGTCAGCTGCGCGCCACGGTGCGCCGCCGCCTCGGCCGCGGCGACCGCCGCGTCGTCGTCGGCCAGCGCACGCTCGAGCTCCGGCGCCGCCTTTCCGCCCGCCAGGGATGCGGTGGCGGTGTGTGCTTCGGCCGCCCGCCGCGCCGCGGCGCCGGCCGCCCGCTCGCCGTCGGCCGCGGCGTCCCTCGCGGCCGCGGCCGCATCGACGTGCTCCGCAGTGGCGGATTCTGCGGCGGGAGCGGCCGGATGCGGGTGCGCCGTCGCGCCGCACACCGCGCACGGCTCGCCGTCGACGAGCTCGGCCGCCAGTTCGGCGGCATGACCGGCCAAGCGCAGGCGCAGCAGTCGCGCCCATTCGGCAGTGGCCGCGGCGAGCAGTGCGGCGGCGGCGGCATGGTGCTGCTCGGTCAGGTCGCGCTCGGCGCGCAGGCGCTCGGCGTCGCGCGCCGCGCCGAGCTGCGCCGCGGTCGCTGTGCGCGCCGCCAGTGCGGCGTCGAGCCTGTCCGCGTCGCGCAACTGCTGCGCCAGCTCGGTCTCGAGCGCTGCCAGCTCGCCGGGATACGCCCTCGCGCGCGCATCGGCGCGCGCGAGGGCGGCCGCGAGCTCGTGCGCCTGGGCCCGTGCGCCGTCGGCGCGCGGGCCCAGCTCGACCGACTGCCGCTCCGCCGCGGCGGCCGCCTCCCCCATCGCGAGCTCGCCGGTGATCCGGTCGATCCGTTCCGCCAGCGCCGCACCGTCGATGTCCGGATCGTCGCCGTGAGCCGCCCACGCCGTGCGCGCGGCCCGCAGCGCCTCGGTCGCCTCGGCGGCTGTGCCCGCTGCCGACTCCGCACGCTCGATGGGTTCGCGCAGCAGCTCCGCCGCCGTCGCGGCCTGCAGCGCCGCGCGGTCGGCGGCGACGGCCGTGGACCGCGCCTCCAGCTCTGAC
>CAYLMS010000273.1:0-3102 GCA_964384455.1 uncultured Microbacterium sp.
CTGCACGTCGCCGGAGACCGCATTGATCACCAGGGCGCCCGCCACGTCGTCGACGATCACATCGCCCGACACCGTGTTGAGCTTCGCGTCGCCGTGCAGGCCCGACACCAGCGCGCTGGCGCTGACGACGCCGAGGGTGAGGGCGACATCGTGCGGCACGGCCACACTGACCTCGGCCTTCGCGCCGCCCGGGCCGAAGTTACGGAACACCTCCAGGAAATTGTCCCAGCGCAGCTGCGGGTGGTCGATCTCTACCAGCTCCCCGGCGGCCTCGATGCGCAGGTCCTTGCCGGTCACCCCGTGCACTTCGATGCGCATTCCCGGCTCGTCGTGCGCCACGACGTCGACCTGGCCGCCGATGAGGCCGATCTTCAACTTGCGCACCGTGTCGATGTCGATCACCCGGGTCTCGCCCGGGTGCACGATCCACTTCTCCAGAGTCATCCTCGGTCCCTTCGTCCATACGCGATATATCGCGTGTCCCGAGCATAACACGATATATCGCGTCCTGCCACTGCAGATGGCTGTTCGGGGGGCAGGTGCTGCCGCATCCCGCGCCCGATGGCGACAACAACTGCCACCCGAGCGGGGACGGCGCCGAAGGAGATGCTTGACATTGACGCAACGTCAAGATTTAGCGTGGGCATATCGCGTCACGAAGATGAGAGGAGCGGAGGCCATGGAGTGGTCGATCCAGCAGATCGCACGGATCGCCGGCACGACGAGCCGCACGCTGCGCCACTACGACGACATCGGCCTGGTGCCGCCGGCATCGACGGGGCGCAATGGCTACCGCTACTACGACCAGGCCTCGCTCGTGCGGCTGCAGCGCGTGCTGCTGCTACGTGAGCTCGGGCTCGGCCTGCCCGCGATCGCCGAGGTGATCGACGGGCAGCAGGATGCGGCATCCGCCCTCGGCGCACACGCCCAGTGGCTGCGCCAGGAGCGGGAACGGCTCGACCGGCAGATCGCCGCGGTCGAGAAGACGATGAGAGCGACGGAGGGAGGTGAACAGCTCATGGCAGAGGAGATGTTCGGCGGCTTCGATCACACGAAGTACAAGGATGAGGTCACCGCACGCTGGGGTGCCGACGCCTACGCGCGCAGCGACGCGTGGTGGCGCGCGCTCGGCGCGGCCGAGAAGGCGCAGTGGCAGCAGCGTTCGGCGCAGCTGCAGCAGGACTGGCGCGATGCGGCGGCGAGCGGGATCGCGCCCGACAGTGCGCAGGCGCAGCAACTGGCCGAGCGCCACGTCGCATGGCTGACCGGGACGCCGGGCACGCCGGCCGCGGCGCCCGGCGGTGACGTCGCAGCGTACGTGACCGGGCTCGGCGACATGTACGTCGCCGACCCGCGCTTCGCCGCGCACTACGGCGGCGTGCAGGGTGCCGAGTTCGTGCGCGACGCGTTGCGCGCACACGTGGCGCGGCGCTGACGCGCAGATCGGGATGCGCCGCTCTGGGGCCCGTCCGCGGGCACCGGGCGGCGCATTCCCTCGACGACGGCGGATGCGGCTGCGCGGCCGCCCCTCCCGGGCCGCGTGGAATACTGGAACGAGGCGGCCGTCGGGTCGCGCCGCAGCATCTGCCTGAAGGTGGCCCGTGCACAAGCTCGCCGAACTCAGCCTGCGCAACCGCGCGCTGATCGCCCTCGTCACGATCGTCGCCGCCGTGTTCGGCTCGCTCGCGCTGACCGGGCTCAAGCAGGAGCTGATCCCTTCGATCGAGTTCCCGCGGCTCTCGATCCTCACCAGTTACCCCGGCGCGTCGCCCGAAGTCGTGGCGAACGACGTGTCCACGCCGATCGAGACGGCCATCCAGGGGGTGCCCGGACTGGAGTCGACCACCGCGACCAGCACCACGAACACGTCGATCGTGCAGGTGTCGTTCACCTACGGCACCGATCTCGCGACCGCCGAGCAGAAGCTCAATCTGGCGATCGGACGCATCAAGGCGCAGCTGCCCTCGGGCGTCGACCCGAACGTCATCTCGGTCAGCATCGACGACCTGCCCGTCATCCAGCTGGCGGTCACGGGCTTCTCGGATGCGGCCGCCACCCAGGCCCGCATCCAGACGTCGGTGGTGCCCGATCTGCAGAAGGTGGCCGGAGTCAACGCCGCACAGGTCGTCGGCGGACGCGGGCAGCGGGTGACGATCACCCCCGACCCCGCGGCGCTGCAGCGCACGGGCTACACCGTCCAGGCCGTCAAGGACGCGCTGAGCCAGAACGGCGTGCTGTTCCCGGGCGGCGCCATCACCGAGAAGGACCAGACCCTCACCGTGCAGACGGGGGCGAAGCTCACGTCGGTGGATCAGCTTGCGGCGCTGCCGCTCGTGCCGAGCGCGCCCGCCCAGGCGGCGGCCGGCACTGTCACGATCGGCGAGGTCGCGACGGTCGCGCTCGGCGAAGACCCGAAGACCAGCATCTCGCGAGTCAACGGCAAGCCGGCACTGACGATCGCTGTCACCAAGCTGCCGGCCGCGAACACCGTCGACGTGTCCAAGGCGGTGCGCGCCGCGCTGCCGCAGCTGCAGAAAGACCTCGGCGGCGAGGCATCCTTCACTGTCGTGTTCGACCAGGCGCCCTACATCCAGCAGTCCATCGACTCGCTCGCCCAGGAGGGTCTGCTCGGGCTGGTGTTCGCCGTGCTGATCATCCTGCTGTTCCTGATGTCGGTGCGCTCCACGCTCGTCACCGCGATCTCGATCCCCACCAGTGTGCTGATCACGTTCATCGGCATCCAGGCGTTCGGGTACTCGCTGAACATCCTCACCCTCGGGGCGCTCACGATCGCGATCGGGCGCGTGGTCGACGACTCCATCGTCGTGATCGAGAACATCAAGCGGCACTATGTGCAGGGCGCCGACAAGGGCGCGGCCATCGCCCGCGCCGTGCGCGAGGTCGCGACGGCGGTGTCGGCGTCGACGATCACGACGGTGGCGGTGTTCCTGCCGATCGCATTCGTCGGTGATGTGACCGGCGAGCTGTTCCGGCCGTTCGCGCTCACCGTCACGATCGCGATGCTCGCCTCGCTGTTCGTCGCGCTGACGATCGTGCCGGTGCTCGCCTACTGGTTCCTGCGGCCGGGAAAGCCCCTCACCG
>CAYLMS010000274.1:0-3087 GCA_964384455.1 uncultured Microbacterium sp.
CCACCACCACGGCGGCGCTCGTCCAGATCGCGAACCAGTTCGTCTGCTTCTGCGCAGCCATCAGTTTGCCTCTTCCTCCTCAGCCCACCGGGACGGGGGTGACTCCGAATGCGGCGAGGCCGGCGGCCCCGCCATCCGGTGCTGTGAGCACCCACACCCCGCCATCATGCACGGCGACGCTATGTTCCCAGTGTGAGCCCGCTGAACCGTCGAGGGTGGAGACTGTCCAGCCGTCGTCCTCGACGAACGTGGCATCCGACCCGGCCACCACCATCGGCTCGATCGCGAGCACGAGGCCCGGCCGCACCGCCGGCCCCGCATCGGCGACGCGGTAGTTGAACACCGACGGCACCTCGTGCATGCGGCGCCCGATCCCGTGCCCCACATAGTCGCGCAGGATGCCGTAGCCGTGCCCCGCCGCCTCGACGTGCTCCTGCACCGCCGCGCCGATCTCCGCGACGTGCCGCGCTGACGCCAGCGCCGCGATGCCCGCCCACAGCGAGCCCTCGGTGACCCGCGACAGCTCCGTGCGCTCGGCGACCAGCGCCGGGCGATCCGGATCGGGCACGACCATGGTGATGGCCGAATCGCCGTTCCAGCCCTTGAACTCCGCCCCCGCGTCGATCGACACGATGTCGCCGGCGGCGAGCACCCGGTCGCCGGGGATGCCGTGCACGACCTGCTCGTTCACCGACGTGCACACGGTGTGGCGGTAGCCGCGCACCAGCTGGAAATTGGAACGCGCCCCGCGCGCGGTGATCACCGCGGATGCCGCGGCATCCAGCTCGATCGTGGTCACTCCCGGCGCCACCAGCGCACGCACCGCGTCCAGCGCCGCCGCAGTGATCAGGCCCGGTTCCACCATGGCCCGCAGCTGGGCGGGCGTCTTGTAGATCCCCCCGAGCGCCACGTCAGACCGCGGCCCGGCGCGCGAGCCCGCGCGCCTCGAGGCCGGCGACGATGCGCTCGGTGATCGCGTCGAGCGATCCCACGCCGTCGATCGACTCGACGATGCCGCGCGCGGAGTAGCCGGCCAGTATCGGCGCCGTCTCGTGCTCGTAGATGTCGAGCCGGTGCGCGATCACCTCGTCGGTGTCGTCGGTGCGGCCCTGCTCGGCCGCGCGCAGGCGCAGCCGCTGCAGGCTCTCGGCGCGCGGCACCTCGAGCACGACCACCGCGTCGAGCGCCTGGCCCTCGGCGTCGAGGAACGCGTCGAGGTGGCCGACCTGTGCCACGTTGCGCGGATAGCCGTCGAGCAGGAAGCCGTGCGCAGCATCCGGCTGCAGCAGCCGTTCGCGCACGATCTCGCTGGTCAGCTCGTCCGGCACCAGATCGCCGGCAGCGATGATCGCCTGCACGCGCCGGCCCAGCTCGGTGCCGCCGGCGATGTTGGCGCGGAAGATGTCGCCGGTGGAGACGACCGGGATGCCGAAGGCCTCGGCGATGCGCACGCCCTGGGTGCCCTTGCCCGAGCCCTGCGGCCCGACGATCAGCAGCCGGGTGGACGTCGGGGTCATCGCAGGAGTCCTTCGTAATGGCGCTGCTGGAGCTGCGCGTCGATCTGCTTCACCGTCTCCAGCCCGACGCCGACGATGATGAGGATCGACGCCCCGCCGAACGGGAAGTTCTGATTCGCGTTCACCAGCACCAGTGCCACCAGCGGCAGCAGCGCGATCAGACCCAGATAGATGGAGCCTGGCAGCGTGATGCGCGTCAGCACGTAGTCGAGGTACTCGGCGGTGGGCCGGCCGGCCCGGATGCCGGGGATGAAGCCGCCGTACTTCTTCATGTTGTCGGCGACTTCGACCGGGTTGAACGTGATCGCCACGTAGAAGTAGGTGAACCCGATGATCAGCAGGAAGTACAGCAGCATGTAGATCGGATGATCGCCCTTGGTGAGGTAGTTGTTGATCCACACCACCCAGGCAGCCGGCTGCTTGCCGGGAGCCGGCTGGTTGAACTGTGCCAGCAGCGCCGGGATGTACAGCAGCGACGAGGCGAAGATCACCGGCACCACACCGGCCATGTTGACCTTGATGGGGATGTAGGTGTTGGTGCCGCCGTACGTGCGCCTGCCCACCATCCGCTTCGCGTACTGCACCGGGATGCGTCGCTGCGACTGCTCGACGAACACCACCGCCCCCATCACCGCGATGCCGATCACCAGCACGACGAGGAAGACCTCGAGTCCGTGGGTCGTGTAGATCGACCACATCGCCACCGGGAAGCCCGCCGCGATCGACGTGAAGATGAGGATCGACATGCCGTTGCCGATGCCGCGCTCGGTGACCAGCTCGGCGAACCACATGATCAGGCCGGTGCCTGCGGTCATCGTGATGATCATCAGCAGCTGCGCCCACCACGCGTCGTTGGTCAGCAGCTGCTGGCACGCGGCCGGGCCGGTGCTGCCGAACAGCTGACCGCTGCGGGCGACGGTCACGAGCGTCGTCGACTGCAGCAGCGCCAGCGCGATCGTGATGTAGCGGGTGTACTGCGTGAGCTTCGACTGGCCCTCCTGACCCTCCTTGTACAGGGTCTCGAAGTGCGGGATCACCACGCGCAGCAGCTGCACGATGATGGTCGCCGTGATGTAGGGCATCACGCCGAGCGCGAAGATCGACAGCTGCAGCAGTGCGCCGCCGGAGAACAGGTTGACCAGCGAGAGCAGCCCCTGCGTGCTGCCGGTCTGCTTGAGGCAGCTGAGCACGTTCGGGAAGTTCACGAACGGCGAGGGGATGTGCGCTCCGAGTCGGTACAGCGCGATGATCGCCAGCGTGAAGCCGATCTTGCGCCGCAGGTCGGGGGTGCGGAAGATCCGCGCGATGGCGCTGAACAAGGACGGGCCTCCAGGAATGGGATGCGACGCACGCGGGGTGCGCCGGCTTTCAGGGTAACCCAGTGCGCCGCTTCATGCGGTGCTGCGGTCGCCCTCGTCGCTACAGCGGGGCCGGAGGATCCCCCCGGCCCCGCTGTGCGCGCTACTGCGCTGCGCTGTCGGCCGTGGCGACGCTGCCGCCCGCGGCGACGATCTTCTCGGAAGCCGAGCCCGAGATCTTGTCGACGGTGACGTGGAGCTTGACCGCGATG
>CAYLMS010000275.1:0-3063 GCA_964384455.1 uncultured Microbacterium sp.
GGGCGCATCCTGCGGCTGACAGTCGAGGATCGGCACCGTGCCGATCGTCGCCCGCGACCACAGCGGGATCTCGGTGTCGCCGTGCTCGCCGACGATGTGGGCGTGCACGCTGCCCGACGACACGCCGGCCCGCTCGCCGAGCAGCCAGCGCAGCCGGGCCGTGTCGAGCACCGTGCCCGACGCGAAGATCCGCTGCGGCGCGAGCCCCGATGCCTCCTGCGCGAGCACCGTGAGCACATCGCACGGATTCGTGACGACGACATACACCGCCTCGGGCGTCGCCGCCAGCAGATCGGGCATCAGCCTGCGCATGATGCCCGCGTTCACCTCGGCGAGCTCGAGCCGGGTCTGACCCGGCTTCTGCTTCGCGCCGGCGGTGATCACCACCACGTGCGAGCCCTCCACGACCGACAGGTCGCTGCCGCCGACGATGTCGCTCGACCCGGTGAACGGGGTGCCGTGGGCGAGGTCGAGCACCTCGGCCTCGACCTTGGCCGTATCGATGTCGTTGAGCGCGACATGCCTGGCCGATCCGCGGATCAGCGCGGCGTACGCGGTGCTCGATCCCACCCCTCCGGCGCCGACGACGGTGAGCTTGGAGTTCTCGATGACGGCCATGCGCCCAGTCTGGCAGGCGATGCGGGCCGGCCGCGGACGGGGTCAGAAGCGCCAGATCAGCGGCACGTAGAACGTCGCCACCACGATGAACACCACCGCGAGCGGCAGCCCCAGCTTCCAGTAGTCGCCGAAGCGGTAACCGGCGGGCTGCATCACCATGAGGTTGGCGGGCGTCGCGATCGGCGTGAGGAAGGATGCCGCTCCCACGACGCTGAGCGCCATCATGAACGGCTGCACCGACAGGCCGAGCGTGTGGGCGACCGCGATCGACACCGGAGCGAGGATCAGCACGGTCGCGGTGTTGCTGATCAGCTGGCCGAGCACGACGGTGAGCAGGCACAGCGCGAGCAGGGCGACATGCGGCCCGGCGCCGCCGATCAGAGCCAGCAGCCACTTCGCCACCAGCTCGGCGGCCCCGGTCTTCAGAAACGCCGTGGACAACGGGATCATGCCGGCGATGAGCACGACGGTGGTCCACTTGATCGAGTGGTAGGCCTGCACCGGCGACACGGTGCGAGTGAGCACGAGCGCGCACGCGGCCAGCAGCGCGGCGACGGCGGGCGGCACGATCCCGGTGGCCAGCAGCGCGACCATCGACGCGAGGATGATGAGCGCCGGCAGCGCACCCTTGCCCAGCGGCACGGAGCGACGCAACTGCGCGGGGTCGTCGACCACGAGCACTTCGGCACCCTCGGTGTGCCGGGCGAGGTCGTCCCACGTGCCCTGCAGCAGCAGGGCGTCGCCCGCGCGCACCACGATCTGCTCACCCTTGAGCTGGTCATCCCCGCGTCGCGCCGCCAGCAGCACCAGGTCGCCGCTCGGGGTGGCCATGCCCGGATGCAGCGTGATGCCGATCAGCGGCGATCGCGGCGGGACGACCACTTCGGTGACGCCGCTGCTCGGTCCGAGCAGCATCCCCGTCTCGCCGTCGAGAGAGTACTGCTGGCGCAGCAGTCGGGCGTGCCGCGCGAGGTCGAGCGGGATCGTGGTGCTCGTGCGCACCGGCAGTAGCCGGCTGCCGAACAGCGCGATGACCGCGATCGTGCCGAGCAGCAGCGGTGCGCCGACGAGCGCGAACTCGAAGAAGTTGAACGGCCGGCCGCCGTTGGTCGCCGCCACCTCCGAGACGATGATGTTCACGGGCGTGCCGGTGAGCAGCAGCAACGAGCCGGCATGCGCGGCGAAGGCGAGCGGCATGAGCAGTTGGGATGCGGCGATCCCTGCCCGCGAGGCCACCACCACCACGAGCGGCAGCAACGCGGCGACCGCACCGTTGACGGTGATCAGCGAAGTCAGGCCGGCCACGAGCAGGCAGATCACCACGACCAGCACAGTGCGCTTGGTGCCGGCGGCGCCGATCACCTTCTGCCCCGCCCAGGCGGTGACTCCTGTCGCATCGAGCGACTCGCTCACCACGAAGAGCCCGGCGATGAACAGCACGGTCGGGTCGCCGAATCCCGCCAACGCGGCGTTCAGCGGCAGCACACCGGTGAAGAACAGGGCCAGCGAGACGCCGATCGCGGTCACGCCCAGCGGCACCTTGCCGCTGACGAACGCCGCCACCGCGAGCACCAGGATCGCGAAGGTGCTGACGACGGGATCCACGCGGCAAGCGTAGCCGTACCCAGCGTTGTAGTGTCGTGCCAACGGGAGAGGATCGAGATGACCGCAGACCACCAGCAGGCCGCGCGCAGCTCCTGGCTGCCGCTCATCGTCGTCGTGCTCACGCAGATCCAGGCGTCGTTCGCGGTCAACGCCCTCACGGTGTCGATGGCGGGCATCACGCACGACCTGAACACGCCTGCCACCTCGGTGGGCACCGCGATCACCGCAGGCACCTTCTCGATGGCGGCGTTCATCCTGCTCGGCGCGAAGCTCGGAGCGCGTTTCGGCACGCGTGGCGTGTTCCAGCTCGCCGTCGGCATCCATGCGCTCGCGATGGCGGGCGTCGCCCTCAGCCAGAGCCCGGCGATGCTGTTCATCGCGCAGGCGTCGTCGGGGGCCGTGATCGCGCTCATCGCGCCCGCGCTGACCGTCTTCATCGCGACCAACTATCAGGGCGACCGGCAGGCCAAGGCGATCGGCTTCCTCGCGGCCGCGATCCCGCTGGCCGGCGTGCTGGCGCTCGTGATCGCCGGCACGTTCGCCACGACGATCGGCTGGCGCTGGTCGTTCGCGCTCATGGTCGCCCTCGGGGCCCTCAACTTCCTGCTCAGCTTCGGCGTCAAGAAGGTGCCCGCCCAGCGAGGCCTGGTCATCGACTGGACGGGCGCGATCCTCGCCGCCGTCGCCATCGTGCTGCTGAGCTTCGGCTTCTCGGGGCTGAACGCCTGGGGCGTGTGGACCGCCACGACGCAGGCGCCGTTCACGATCGGCGGCATCTCGCCCGCTCCGATCCTGATCATCCTCGGGCTGGTCTTGGGGCAGATCTTCTTCGTGTGGATC
>CAYLMS010000276.1:0-3054 GCA_964384455.1 uncultured Microbacterium sp.
CGGCCCTGGCACGGGTGCGATCCCAATCGTCTGCTGAGCGCGCGGTCGCACTCAGACCAGCGCGACCTCGCCGGTGAAGGTGAGTGCGGCCGGTCCCGACAGCAGCACATGGGGGATGCCGTCGACCTGCGCCACCCGTACCCCGAGCGTTCCCCCTGGCACGTCGACCAGCCAGCGGTCGGGCGCCGCGGCACCGGCCCACTCGCGCACCGCGAGCGCGGCGGCGGCCACCCCGGTGCCGCAGCTGAGCGTCTCGCCCACACCGCGCTCGAACACGCGCAGGCGGATCGCACCGACGCCGGCCGTGACCAGCGGGTCTGCCGGCACCACGAACTCGACGTTCGCGCCGGCCGACGGCGCGGGCTCGATCGCGGGCGGAGTGTGCAGCCCGAGCTCGCGCAACTCGTCGACGGACGACAGTGCGACCACCACGTGCGGGTTGCCGACGTCGATCGACAGGCCCGGCCGCGGCACGGCGAGCCCGTCGGCGCGCACCAGAACCTCGTGCACGTCGATGCGGAACGCGCCGAGGTCGACCTCGTAGCCGAGGTCGCTGCGCGTCATCCGCAGAGCGCCGTTGCGCGTGCCGATGAGGGTGCGGCCGTCGACATCGAGGGTGACGAGCCCCGACTGCAGCAGGTAGTGGAGGTAGACCCGGATGCCGTTGCCGCACATCTCGGCGACCGAACCGTCGGCGTTGCGGTAGTCCATGAACCATTCGGCATCCGGCATACCCTGGCCCTCGGCGAGCGCGGCGCAGCGCACGACCCGCAGGAGGCCGTCGGCGCCGATGCCGGTGTGCCGGTCGCACAGCGCCGCGACCTGCGCGTCGGAGAGCTCGAGCTCGCCGGCGGGATCGGCCACGATCACGAAATCGTTGCCGGTGCCGTGGCCCTTGGTGAAGGCGAGGGTGCGCGGCATCCCGTCAGTCTAGTTCTCGCGTCGTCGCCGGCCGCGACGAACCGACGGGACTGTACCGGCGCTCGGCTCAGCCGGCCAGTGCGGCGGCATCCGTTCCGGGTGCCACCCATTGCACGTGCGTGTAGCGGCGGAACCACGACACCTGACGTCTGGCGTAGCGACGGGTGAGCGCCTGGGTCGCGGCGATCGCCTCCGCCTGGGTGCACCGGCCGTGCAGCTGCGCCAGCGCCTGCGCGTAGCCGATGGCGCGAGGCGCGGTGGTGCCGCGCTCCAGGCCGTGCGCGCGCAGCGCGCCGACCTCGTCGACGAGGCCCCGCGCCCACATCCGCTCGACCCGCGCATCGAGCCGCTCGACCAGCTCGGCCCGGTCGAGGTGGGTGCCGAGGATTCGGGTTTCGGGCCGCCAGAGCACAGGCTGCTCGGGCAGCGCGGCCCGGTGGGTGGCTGCGCCTTGGTCGAGGATCTCCAGTGCGCGCACGATGCGCCGGCCGTTGCGCGGATCGATGCGGGCTGCTGTCTCCGGATCGCGGCTGCGCAGCTGCGCGTACAGCGCGCCCGGCCCCTGCTCCTGCAGTTCGGTTTCGCGCAGCGCGCGAACGACATCGTCGCGCGGCGGGAACCGGAAGTCGAACAGCACGCTGGAGACATACAGCCCCGATCCGCCGACGAGGATCGCCTCGGCCCCGCGCTGGTGGATGCCGTCGATCGCAGCGCGGGCATCCCGCTGATAGGCGGCGACCGCCGCGTGGTCGGTGACCTCCAGCACATCGAGCAGGTGGTGCGGGATGCCGCGGCGCTCGGCCTCAGGCAGCTTGGCGGTGCCGACATCCATGCCGCGGTAGAGCTGCATCGCGTCGGCGTTGACGATCTCGGCCGGCCGTCCCGCTGCCGCGAGCGCCTGGGCGAGGTCGAGCGACAACGCGGTCTTGCCCGTGCCGGTCGCCCCGACCACGGCCCACACCCGCGCCCCTCCCATCACCCCTCCCCCCTCAGATTGGCGACACCTTTCTGCAAAGGCACACACGAATATCGGGCGCCATCGCAGGAAGGTGGCGCCAATCTGTGGATGGCGGGAGGCGAGGGGGCGGAGGATGCCGCGGCGGGGGTCACCCGTCGGCGCGCAGCGTCGGCAGGCCGAGCAGCACCGGACCCGGCTCCGCCGACGCCGCGTGGCCGGCAGCCGACGGCGCGGCGCAGGACTCCGCCTGCGTGCGATCCCAGGCGTCGCCGGCACGGGTGCGGCGGATGCGCAGCGCGGCGCCGCCGGGCGCGTCGGCGAGCAGGTGGAACGGGGCCGCATGGGTCACCTCGACGGTGACCACGTCTCCGGGACGGGGCACCGGCGAGCCCGGCGGCACCTCGAAGTGCACGAGCCGGTTGTCCTCGGCGCGCCCGGTGAGCCGGTGCGTGGCGGCATCCTTCTTGCCCTCACCGGTCGACACCAGCACCTGCACCGTACGGCCCAGCTGGGCGAGATTCTCCTCCAGCGAGATGCGCTCCTGCAGCGCGGCGAGCCGCTCGTAACGCTCCTGCACCACCGCCTTGGGCACCTGGTCGGGCATGGTGGCGGCGGGCGTGCCCGCGCGGATCGAGTACTGGAACGTGAACGCGCTCGCGAACCGCGCCTGCTCCACGACCCGCAGCGTGTCGTCGAAGTCGGCGTCGGTCTCACCGGGGAAGCCGACGATGATGTCGGTGGAAATGGCCGCGTGCGGCATGCGCGCACGTACCCGGTCGAGGATGCCGAGATACCGGTCGGCACGATACGAGCGGCGCATCGCGCGCAGGATGCTGTCGCTGCCCGACTGCAGCGGCATGTGCAGTTGCGGCATGACGGCGGGGGTCTCGGCCATCGCGTCGATCACGTCGTCGGTGAACGCTGCCGGATGCGGACTCGTGAACCGGATGCGCTCGAGGCCCTCGATCTCACCCGCCGCGCGCAGCAGCTTGCCGAACGCCTGCCGATCGCCAAACTCCACGCCGTAGGAGTTGACGTTCTGGCCGAGCAGCGTGACCTCGATCGCGCCGTCGTCGACGAGCAGCCGGATCTCGTTCAGGATGTCGCCGGGCCTGCGGTCCTTCTCCTTGCCGCGCAGGCTGGGCACGATGCAGAACGTGCAGGTGTTGTTGCAG
>CAYLMS010000277.1:0-3044 GCA_964384455.1 uncultured Microbacterium sp.
CGCGCTGATGGACATCCTCACCGAGCCGAAGAACGCCCTGGTCAGGCAGTACCAGCGCATGTTCCAGCTCGACGGCGCCGAGCTCGACTTCGAGCACGAGGCGCTCGAGGCGATCGCCGATCTCGCCGTCGCCCGCAAGACGGGTGCGCGCGGGCTGCGTGCCATCCTGGAGGACGTGCTCGGCCCGATCATGTTCGAGATCCCGTCGACCGAGGATGTCGACAAGGTGATCGTGCACCGCGCCTCGGTCGAGGAAGGCGCACCGCCGACGCTCGTGCTGCGGCGCAAGCGCAAGAGCGCCTGATCCCGTGAGCGCTGCGCCGCGCACCGGCGCGCGGGCGTCGATCCTGCCCCCGATGCTCGCCGGCGTCGTCGGCGCCGTCACCGGATTCGCATCGTCGTTCGCGCTCGTCATCGCCGGTGCGCGCGCCGTCGGGGCGAGCGCGGACCAGGCCGCATCCGGACTGCTCGTGGTGTGCGTCGTGCAGGGCGTGCTCGCGATCGCGCTGACGCTCACGACTCGGCTGCCGATCTCGATCGCCTGGTCGACGCCCGGCGCCGCGGTGCTGGTCACCGGCGCGGCACTGACCCGCGACTTCGGCGTGGCGGTATCGGCGTTCGTCGTCACCGGCATCCTGCTCGCCCTCACCGGGGCGTGGCCGGCGCTCGCGCGCACGATGACCCGCATCCCCGCCCCGGTCGCCAGCGCGATGCTCGCCGGAATCCTGTTCCCCATCTGCGTGGCCCCGGTGCAGGCCGCCGTGCGACTGCCGCTGCTGGCGCTGCCGGCGATCGTGGTGTGGCTGCTGCTGCTGCGGTTCGCACCGCGCTGGGCCGTGCCCGCGGCGGTCGCTGCCACGGCGGTCGCCGTCGTGATGGCCGCGGGCCCCGACTGGGCAGGGGGAGCGAGCCTCGCCCCGCAGTTGCACGTCGTGGCGCCGGCATTCGACCCGCTCGTGATCGTCTCGCTGGCGGTGCCGCTGTACCTGGTGACGATGGCGGGCCAGAACATCGCCGGGTTCACGGTGCTGCGCACCTTCGGCTACGAGCCGGTGCCGGCGCGCGCGATCCTTCTCGCCACCGGGGCCGGCAGCGCCGTGATCGCGCCCTTCGGTGCGCAGACGATCAACCTGTCGGCGCTGACGGCGGCCATCATGGTCGGCGACGAGCACACCCCGCGGGACCGGCGCTGGATCGCCACGGTCACGGCGGGCGGATGCTACATCCTGCTCGGACTGGGTGCCGGCGTCGCCGGTGCGCTGGTGTCGGCGAGTCCGCCGATCCTGATCGAGTCGGTCGCCGGGCTCGCCCTGCTCGGCGCGCTGATCACCGCCGTCACGAGCGCCATGGCCGACCCGCACGGGCGTGTGGTCGCGATCGGCACCTTCCTCGTGGTCGCCTCGGGCGTGGTGGTCGCCGGCCTCGGCTCCGCGTTCTGGGGGCTCGTGGTCGGCGGCGCGATGTGGCTGGTGCTGCGCGCGTTCAGGCCTGCAGACCGCGCCGCGTGAGCAGCGGCGCGATCTCGGCATCCCGCCCGCGGAAGTCGCGGTACGCCTGCAGCGGATCCTTGGATCCGCCCACGCCGAGCACCCGCTGCCGGAAGCGCTCACCGCCGGCCAGCGTGAGCCCGCCGTTCTCACGGAACCATTCCACGGTGTCGGCGTCGAGCACCTCGCTCCAGATGTAGGAGTAGTACCCGGCGCTGTAGCCGCCGGCGAACACGTGCGCGAAGTAGGCCGACGAGTAGCGGGGGGGTACGACCGGGTTGTCCAGGCCGATCTCGGCCAGGGCGGCGGCCTCGAACGCGGCGACGTCCGGCACGCCGGCCGCCTGCTCGGCCGTCAGTGAATGCCATGCCTGATCGAGCCATGCTGCGGCGAGGTACTCGCTGGTCGCGAAGCCCTGATTGAACGTCTCGGTGGCACGCAGCGTGTCGACCACGTGTCGTGGCAGCGGCTCGCCGGTGTCGAAATGCCGAGCGTAATGGTCGAGCACCTCGGGCCAGAGGATCCACATCTCGTTCACCTGGCTCGGGAACTCGACGAAGTCGCGGAACACGTTGGTGCCCGAGAAGTGCGGGTAGGTGACCGTGGCGAACAGGCCGTGCAGTGCGTGCCCGAACTCGTGGAACAGCGTGGTCACGTTGTCGAGCGTCAGCAGGGTGGGGGTGCCTTCCGCGGGCCGGGTCACGTTCAGATTGTTCACGACGACGGGTGCCGTGCCGCGCAGCCGCGACTGCGCCACGATCTCGTTCATCCACGCGCCGCCGCGCTTGCTGTCACGCGTGTACAGGTCGAGCAGGTAGAGCCCGAGCAGCGAGCCGTCGGCCTCGCGCACCTCGAACGCCCGCACGTCGGGGTGGTACAACGGCAGATCGGTGCGTTCGGTGAAGGTCACGCCGTAGAGCAGGGATGCCGCGTGGAACACGCCGTCGCGCAGCACCCGCTCGGCTTCGAACCACGGCCGCAGCGCGGTGGTGTCGAGGTCGTAGCGCGCCTTGCGCACCTGCTCGGTGTAGAACGCCCAGTCGTGCGCCTGCAAGGCGAAGCGCGCGGGGCCGTCGTCGATCAGTCGCTGCAGGGCCTCCTGCTCGAGGCGCGCATTGCGCGCGGCGGGCACAGCCAGCCGGCGCAGCAGGTCGTGCACCGCGCGAGGGTTGCCCGCAGTCTCGTCGGCGGTGATGTACGCCGCATGCGAGTCGTACCCCAGCAGTGCGGCGCGCTCGGCGCGCACCCGGACGAGCTCGAGGATCACACCGGTGTTGTCGTGCTCGCCGCCGCGGCCGGCGCGCGCTCGCGAGGCCTCGAGCACACGCCGCCGCGATTCGCGGTCGGTGAGCAGCGACAGATAGGGGTGCCCCGTGAACAGCGTGAGCGTGACCAGGTAGCGACCTTCCAGTCCGCGCTCGGCGGCGGCTGCTGCGGCCGCAGACAGCTCGCCCTCGGTGAGTCCCTCCAAGTCGTGCACGTCGTCGAAGACGACGGCGAGGTCGTTCGTGTCGGCGAGCAGGTTCTTCTCGAAGGTCGTCGACAGCACCGAAAGGC
>CAYLMS010000278.1:0-2994 GCA_964384455.1 uncultured Microbacterium sp.
GCTGCAGCGTGACGGAGCCCTTCTCGGCCACGCCGACCATCGCGGCCAGGCCCCGCACGAACGGCATCGGCGCCTCGACCACCGCGCCACCCTCGTCGAGCACGAGCCATGGGATCTCGCCGCGCCCGGCGAACGCCGCCGCGATCGCCTGTGCCGCGTCGCCGCTGGTCTCCTCGTTGCCGCCGAACGACAGGCACACGTCGCGCGCGGGGCAAAAGCCTGCCGCGAGGAGGTTCTCGACAGCCTCGAGGATCACGAGCAGCGGTCCCTTGTCGTCGAGCGTGCCGCGCCCGTAGACCCAGCCGTCGGCGATGCGGCCGGCGAACGGCGGATGCGTCCACGCATCGGATTCGTCGACCGGCACCACGTCGAAGTGCGCCATCAGCACGAGTGGACCGTCGGCGGCGGTGCGTCCGCGCCAGCGGTAGAGCAGGCCGAGGTCGGTGTGCCTGGTGAGTTCGAGCTCGGCGTGCACGAGCGGGTAGAGCTCGGCGAGCAGGGCGATGAGCCGATCGAACGGTTCATGGCCGCGCTGATCCAGCTCGGCCGACACGGTCGGCACCTGCACGAGACGCGAGAGGCGCTCGGCCATTCCGGCGCGCGGCTGCGCGGCGCTCGGCACGGCGTTCGGGGCCGTGATCATCGGGCGGCGAAGCGCGCGTCGACGGCGGCGGCGACCACGATGTCCTCCGGCTGGAACTCCAGTGCGGGGCCGGCGCCGCTGAGCGCGGCCATCCTGGCTCCCTCGAACGCGGTGCGGGGCGTGCTCGGCGTGCTCTGCAGCAGGCCGACGTCGGCCACCTCGATCGGCGTGACCGCGCCGAGTCCGAGCGCCTGGGCGTAGGCGGTGGCCCGCGCCACCGCCGCCGACACGGCCGAGGCGGCGACGTCGGCCTCGACGGCACGACGCGTGGCGGGCGTCAGTTGCCAGTCGATGCCCACGACCTCCACGCCGTCGCGCTCGGCGACCTCGCCGACCCACCACGACAGCGCTGCGACGTCGTCGAAGGTGGCGGTCAGCTCCACCGCGCCGTGATGCACGGGCGCCAGCTGCACGCCGTCGGCGTTCCACGGGCGCTGCGACCAGATCGCCACCCGCCGGCTCGACCACTCGACCACTCCGCCCGCCGCCGTGCGGGCGGCGAGGTCGTCGCGCACCGGCTGTGCCAGAGCGGCGATGCGCTCGACGACGGCGCCCCGCTCGGGGCCGTCGGCGACGACCGAGATGCGCGCGACGGCGCGCTCAGGAGCGACCGATCGCTCCTGCTCGCCGCGGACGGTGATGACGACATCGCTCATATCGTGAGCCTACGGGAGGACGGCGACCGCGGTGGCGGGAATGAGCAGGCGGCGGCATCCGTTGTATGCTGGTGTGCTCGGATGCCGCGGCATCCGAGGAACAACTCCACAGTGCGACAGCGGCCGCTCCCACGGAGCACGCACGGGGATGATCGGTTTCGACATCGCCTGCGAATCCACGAGAAGCGGGCCGAGGATGCAGGGTTATCTCGTCAACGCTCCCTGCACAACCATAAGTGCCAACTCCAAGCGCACTGACTTCGCCCTCGCTGCCTGAGCAGCGAGCCCGATAGTCCGTCAGACCGTGGGTGATCCCGACACGGTTCCTGGCGTCATCTAGGGATCTTGCTGCGCGGCGGCGTCTGGACGCTGTGCGGGACTTCTCCCAGGCTGGGCTCGTCGACTTAGGCGTCTGTGACAAAGGTCGGAGCCGAGCAGAACGAATTCGCAGACTGCGCCCGGAGAAGGCGTGGAGACCCAGCGATGGACGGGGGTTCGATTCCCCCCATCTCCACCAGCCGCTGTCAACCGACGAAGGCCCGGCCCGCGCTTGCGCGGAGCCGGGCCTTCGTCGTGCCCGCGGCCTGAGGCGTCGCACGGGGCTCTGGTCGCGCCCGTCGGCGCCGTGCGCGGTTCGGCTCGCAGGAGATCCGACCATAGCCGGGGCTGATAGCCGCGAGAGCGGCAGGTTCTCCTGCGAGGCCAACGGCTGGGGGCGCGCGAGTGGCGCGAACGGTGGGCGCGAACGGTGGGCGCCGGGCGCCTCAGCGCTCCTGTTCGGCGTCGGGATGCGTCGGCAGCAGCAGGCGGTCGCTGTCGGCGTCGTACTCGAACAGCTCGCCGTAGCGGCCCCAGTCGATCGCGGTGTCGAGCTGGTGCTGCGCCTCGTCGGCGCCGAACCAGGCGCGCAGCTCGCCGAGCACCTCGTCGGCGCGCAGGGCGCCGCCCTGGCTGTGCCGCAGCTCCCGCACGATCCGGCGCACGAGCGGTGCCGCCTCGACCGCGAGCGTGGCGAACTGCTCCTTGGCGCGCAGCAGGTCGGCCGCCGCGTAGCGACGTCCCTGCTCGGTGATGCGCAACTGGGTGCCCTGCGGCCGCACGAGCTTCAGCAGCTGCGCGGCATCGACCACCGGCAGCAGGTCGTCGAGCTCGTAGCGCAGCTCGTCGGCGATCTCGGCCAGCCCCTCCTGCCCGCCGCGTGCGGCGAGCAGCTCGACGAGTCCGGCCAGCGAGCCCGTGCTCGCGGGCGGCAGCGGGATGTCGATGCCGACGTCGGCGGCCGGCACCGCGGCCGACTCGCCCGACACCGGGGCGGCGGCCGCGCTGCGCGGCTCCGCCTGCTGGCCGGTGAGGATCGAGTACACCTCGTCGACTAGCGCCTCGAACTGGAGGCTGCGCCGATCGCGCGGCTGCGGCAGCTCGACGGTCAGCTCGGCCTTGATGCGGCCCGGGTTGGAGTCGAGCACGATCACGCGGTCGGCGAGCTGGATCGCCTCCTCGATGTTGTGCGTCACGATCAGCGCGGTGCGGGTGGGCAGGCTGCCGTCGCCCCACATGCGCAGCAGCTCGCCGCGCAGGTTCTCGCTGGTGAGCACGTCGAGCGCCGAGAAGGGCTCGTCCATCAGCAGCACGTCGGGCTCGATCACCAGCGCGCGCGCGAAGCCCACTCGCTGCCGCATCCCGCCCGAGAGCTCC
>CAYLMS010000279.1:0-2970 GCA_964384455.1 uncultured Microbacterium sp.
GGGCCGTCAGACGCCGCCGGCGGTGTGGCTCGTCAACGTCGACCGGGCCGACGCCGCCCGCACGGTGAGCGCGAGCACGCCGGCCTACGGGTCCGAATGGGTGTCGCGCCCGCGCCCGGTGTCGTTCGCCGGGCAGCACGGCGTGGTGCACGCGTTCGACCATCCGCCGCAGCATCCCGACGTCGCCGGACCCGACGGCGAGCGGCCGCCGTATCTCGTGCTCGTGCACGGTGGGCCCACCGCACACACGGCGGCGGCCGCCTCGGCGAAGATCTCGTTCTTCACCAGCCGCGGCATCGGCGTGCTCGACGTGAACTACGGCGGGTCGACCGGCTACGGCCGCGCCTACCGGGAACGGCTGCGCGGGCAGTGGGGCGTCGTCGACGTGGACGACGTGGCCGACGCCGCCCGCGGCCTGGCGGCAACGGGCCGCGCCGATCCGGCGCGACTGGTGGTCGAGGGCGGATCGGCCGGGGGCTGGACGGCGCTCGGCGCGCTCTGGCGCACCGACGTGTTCGCCGCGGGCATCTCGCGCTACGGCGTGTGCGACGCCAGGATGCTGGCGGCCGACACGCACGACTTCGAGGCGCGCTACCTCGACGGCCTGATCGGCCCGCTGCCCGAGGCCCAGGCGCGGTACCTCGAACGCTCGCCGCTGTCGCACGTCGATCGCATCGACGTGCCCGTGCTGCTGCTGCAGGGCGCCGACGACCCGGTGGTGCCGCCCGCGCAGGCCGAGGCGATCCGTGACGCGCTGGCGCAGCGCGGCATCCCGCACGCCTACGTCCTGTACCAGGGCGAGGGCCACGGCTTCCGCCGCCCGGAGACGGTGGTCGACGTGCTGCGCCAGGAGCTCGCGTTCCTCGGCGACGTGTGCGGCTTCACACCAGCCGGCTGAGCGCGGGCAGGATCACGCGGCGAACGGCGCCAGCCGGGCGGCGAGCTGCTCGGACACGTGCGCGTGCAGGAACGTGCCGTCGTCGTCGTGGCGCGCCGTGACGATGATGCCCTGCTCGTGCACGGCCGAGACCAGGTCGCCCCGGTCGTACGGCACGAGCGCCCGCACCTCCACCGAGGGCAGCGGCAGCGCCCGTTCGGCGGCGGCGCGCAGCTCGTCGAGCCCCTCGCCGGTGCGCGACGAGACGAAATGCGCGTCGGGCTCCAGCCCGCGCAGCACGAGCCGCGCGTCGTCGTCGAGCAGATCGGCCTTGTTGAACACGACGAGTTCGCGGATGCCGCGGGCTCCGACCTCCGCCATCACATCGCGCACCGTCTGCAGCTGAGCCGCCGGATCGGGATGCGCCGCGTCGACCACGTGCAGGATGACGTCGGCGGCGGCGACCTCCTCGAGTGTGGAGCGGAACGCTTCGACCAGCTGGTGCGGCAGGTTGCGCACGAAGCCGACCGTGTCGGTGAGGGTGTACACGCGCCCGTCGGTCGTCTGCGCGCGGCGCACGGTAGCGTCGAGCGTGGCGAACAGCGCGTTTTCCACCAGCACGCCGGCACTCGTAAGGCGGTTCAGCAGGCTCGACTTGCCCGCGTTCGTGTAACCGGCGATCGCCACCGAAGGGATGGTGTGCCGGCGGCGCTCGGCGCGCTTGGCGTCGCGGGCCGGGCCGTACTCGCGCAACTGACGGCGCAGTTGTGCCATGCGGGTGCGGATGCGGCGCCGATCGAGCTCGATCTTCGTCTCGCCCGGTCCGCGCGAGCCCATGCCCGCACCGCCCGCGCCGACCTGGCCGCCGGCCTGCCGGCTCATCGATTCACCCCAGCCGCGCAGGCGCGGCAGCAGGTACTCCAGCTGCGCCAGCTCGACCTGCGCCTTGCCCTCGCGGCTCTTGGCGTGCTGGCTGAAGATGTCGAGGATCACGGTGGTGCGGTCGATCACCTTGACCTTGACCACGTCTTCCAGCGCGCGCCGCTGGCTGGGCGCCAGCTCGGTGTCGGCGATCACCGCGTCGGCGCCGCGCGCGGCCACCAGGTCGCGCAGCTCGTGGGTCTTGCCGCGGCCGAGATAGGTGGCCGGGTCGGGATGCGGCCGCCGCTGCAGCACGCCGTCGAGCACCACCGCGCCGGCCGTCTCGGCCAGTGCGGCCAGCTCGCGCAGCGAGTTCTCCGCGTCGGTCTGCTCGCCCTGCGGGTACACGCCGACCAGCACGACGTTCTCCAGCCGCAGTTGCCGGTATTCGACCTCGGTGACGTCCTCGAGCTCGGTGGACAGCCCGGGCACGCGGCGCAACGCCGCGCGCTCCTCGCGGTCGAACTGGTCTCCGTCGTCCTGGCCGCCGGTCGTGGCCTCGTGCTGCAGCGCCTGCGCGCCCGACGGGCCAGCGAAGGTGCTCAGCCGCGCGCCGGAGGCGGCGCGGGCGAGCACGCGGTCGACCGGGTCGGCTGCGGCATCCGCGTCGTCGGGGTTCGGCTCGGTCATCGCATCCTCTCGCCGCCCGCCGCGGCATCCGAGAATTCTAGCCTCCCGCACAGCCGCCCGACTCGGTAGGCTTCATCCCCATGGGGAGCGACCACTACTTCAGTGCGTCCCCGTCCAGTGCCGAGAACCTCCGCCGCATCGCCGTGCACCTCGCCGGCCGTGACCTGGAGGTGACCACCGCGTCCGGAGTGTTCAGCCCGGAGCGGGTCGACACCGGCACGGGGGTGCTGCTGGCCAATACGCCCCCGCCCCCGCCGGGCGGAGATCTGCTCGACCTCGGCTGCGGCTGGGGGCCGGTGGCGCTGTCGCTCGCGCTGCAGTCGCCGCACGCGACCGTGTGGGCCGTCGACGTCAACGAGCGCGCCCTCGACCTGGTGCGCCGCAACGCGGCCGCGCTGGGGCTCGACAACGTCACCGCGGCGACGCCCGACGAGGTGCCCGCCGGGGTGACGTTCCGCAGCATCCGCTCGAACCCGCCGATCCGGGTGGGCAAGAGCGAGCTGCACTCTCTGCTGGAGCGCTGGATCCCGAGGCTCGACGAG
>CAYLMS010000280.1:0-2958 GCA_964384455.1 uncultured Microbacterium sp.
CCTGCTGCACCAGCAGCAGGGCGAGCGGCGCGAGCGGTCCGAACCGGCACGCGGTGACCAGCGCGATCGCCGGACCCAGCGCGGTGATCGCCACCACCGACGACATCAGCACACGCACCTCGTGCCCGGTGCCACGCACCCAGCGTGCGACCTTGTGGTCGGCTCGCAGCAGCACGCCTAGCCCGAGCCCGAGCAGGGCCGCAAGCAGCCGGTATAGATCGGCCGGCTGCCCCGAATACAGCAGCAGCAGCGTCGCCGCCAGCAGACCGATGACCCGGATGCGGCGGCGCCACAGGGCGCTCGCCGACCCGCTCGCCGCCATCAGCGCGCCCAGCACTGGCGTGAGTGGGTCGAGGGCCAGCGCCTCGACGGTGTGAGTCGTCCAGAACTCTCCGGTGCCGCTGCCGAGCACCTGCAACCCGAGCCCGAGCGCCGCGCCGCCGACAGCGGTCACGGCGTAGGCGAGCATGGTGCGCCGCGTACCCAGCAGACGCTCGGCGGCGCCGAGCAGCACGACGATGAGCACGAGATCGACGGCCAGCCACACCGCATCCGCGGCGAACAGGACCGAGGTGAGGAGCGTCCACCATCGGCCCTGCTCGACGACCGGCTCGAACCCCACCGCCAACTGCTGCAGCATGCGGGCCGTCGTGCCGAACAGCGGAGGCGCCAGCAGCGTGAGCACGAGAGTGACCGCGGCCAGGGCAAGGCTGAACGGCTGTGCGCGCAGCGCCGAACGCACGCCTCGCGCCGCGGGAGCGAGCCGTCGCCGCGCGAGTGCGACCACATCGGTCATCCCGCCAGCCCCATCCGGTCGGCGAGCGCCGGCAGCGCCGATGCGTAGACGTAGCGTACGGTCTTCCAGTCGTGCCCGGAATCAGCGGCGATCATGACCCGTGCGGAGATCCCTGCGCGGTGCGCGGCCTTGCTCAGCTGCTGTGCATAGCGGGTGTAGGCTGCATCCTGCGCGCCCGCGCCGAAGATGCCGAGCGTGTCGGCGTAGGGCGCGTGTCGTGCCATCATCGTCAGCGGCTTCGCCGCCTGATAGGCGGCCGCCGACCCGCCGAAGCCCTTCGCGATCGTGTCGGCACCGATCGTCGGCTGCAGTTCGGAGAGCACGGCGACGAAGGCGCCGAACAGCTCCGGATGCCCGGTGCCGAACTGCACGGCGCACGTTCCTCCTTCGGAGTACCCGCCCACGGCCCAGTAATGCGCGGAGGGGGCGACCCGGAAGTGGGTGCGGAGCCAGGCGGGCACGTCTACGGTGAGGTAAGTGGCGGCGTTGCCCATCGGCGAGTCCACGCACATCGGATTCTGCAGCGGCGTGCCCAGCTGGTCGGGCGCCACCACGATGGGTGCGAGTCCCTTGTGCGCCGCGGCGTAGGCGTCGTAGGTGGCGGCGACCCGGCCCGACGTGAACACGTCGGCGGGGGCGCCGGGCTGCCCGGCGAACAGCATGACCACGGGCAGGGTGGGCGGGTCGGCAACGAGGGCAGCGGGCGGGAGGTAGACCATGGCGGTGCGTGCAGCGAACCCCGACACGGTGCCGGGGATCGTCACTGCACCGAGTGTGCCGTGCGCGGGCATGCCCGCCGGCGGCTGCCAGTGCACGCCGAGCTGCGGATCCATCGCGGACGCGTTTCCCGACTGGTGCGGAGCCTTCAGCGCCGCGGCGGGCACGATGCCGAGCGCATCGTTCAGGTTGCGGTACGCGCCGTAGTCCAGGTTGATGCCCGCCGCCGCCGCGATCAGGATGACGGGCACGAAGCCGACGGCGATCGAGCGGCGCCACCACCGGGTGCGTGCGAGGTTCGCCGCGGCAAGGAAGACGCCAGCGAACGCGACCGCAACCCAGCCGCGGGTGGCGGCGGTCAGCGGCAGGCCGAAGACGTTCCAGACGTCGCTGACCAACCAGCCGACCAGATACCCGGTGCCGGCGCCCGCCAGCGCGGCGACCGCCGGCACGGCCGTCCGGCGGCCCCACGGCCGTCGGCACAGCAAGTAGACCGCCGGTGCGCCCACGGCGATGGCGAGCGGGATCAGGAACGACGCCTTGTCGATCCGCACCGAAAGCAGCCAGTGCATCGTTCACCCTCCCAGGGAACTGCGGGTCGCCGTCATCGGGGATACGGCGACCCGCAGTCGCGTGTCAGCGGTTGGTCGCGCTCGCGCCGGGCGTGGGCGTCTCGCTCGCGTCCTGCGCGCCGCTCTGCTCGTTGACGTTGTCGGTGTCGGTCGCGTCCTTCGCCTCTGCGGCCTCGTTGGTGTCCTTGGGCTCGGCGGCCTCGGTGGCATCCTTCGTCTCGGTGGCCTCGTTCGCGTCTGCCGGGTCGTTCGGGTCGTTCGGCTCGGCGCTCTGGCCGGTCGACGGCGGCGTGCTAGCCGACACCGTCGTGCTGTGGACGGCGGACTGCGGGAGCGTCGCGGCGGTGGCCGCCGTGGCGCCTGCGGCGAGCAGACCCAGGGTGACGGCGGCGCCGATGGCGATCGTGTACTTGTTCATGACTGTCTCCTTCGCGACGTGTCGGGTGTGAACGACGGCCACGATGGCAGACGGGGATAAGACGCGGATAAGCCCGCACGGCAAGCTGCTGAGCATCGCGGCGCGCACCTCGTGTGCGACAGCGCGGCCTCCGATACTGGACATGGGCCGCGCAGCGGGCCGGCGGAGGGAGTGGGATGAAGATCCTGGTGGTGGAGGACGAGCGGGTCATCGCGGATGCCGTGGCCAGAGGCCTGGGCGCAGAAGGGTTCGTCGTGCGCGTCGCGGCCGACGGCGTCGACGGACTGTGGATGGCGCAGCAGGAGGAGTTCGATGTCGTGATCCTCGACATCATGCTGCCTGGCCTGAACGGCTACGAGGTGTGCCGGCAACTGCGTGCGACCGGATCGCTGGTGCCGATCCTGATGCTCACGGCCAAGGACGGCGAATACGACGAAGCGGACGCGCTCGATCTC